>NZ_KK211147.1:69198-106412 GCF_000620525.1 Acinetobacter sp. UNC436CL71CviS28 | reverse complement strand
CATTGACCGCATCCAGCAGCGGTGCTGCCGGGGCGGTGGTATCAATGCGGATGCTGCCGGTCACTGCACTGCGGTTCCCCGCCGCATCGGTGGCTGTTACGGTTACGTTAATCAGGCCTTCCGGCAGGACCGCGATGATGTTGTCGGCCAGGCTCCAGCTGCCGTCGCCATTGTTGATGGCCTGGTAGGTGCTGCCGTTAATGCTGACTTCAATCCGGGCTGCCGGGTCATTTACCGTGCCACTCAGGCCCGGGGTGGTGTCATTTGTTAACAATGTGTCTAATGTAGCTTGTGGGACAGTTTGGTCGCCTCCTGTAACCGGAGATTGTCCTGAACTGTTGCCAGCAGGATCTACTGCTTCAATTGTCCCCTGTTCTCCTTCATTTAACGGATTCGGCTCAATGCTCCACTTGCCGTCTTCTCCTACCTTAATTTCAGTCTGATTGCCTTGGCTATCTTTAACAATTACTGTACTGCCGGCTTCACCTGTACCACTTAAACCATCACCATTATTTTCAGTAATAATTGGTTTCTGTGGTGGTGTAATATCATTTCTTGTATCATCGGAAGAATCGCTAGTAGAGGTTACCGCTGCAGCCAATCCTCCTATTCCTACTGCCCCAACTAACCAGGGAACAAAAGCTTCACTCTCTGCTCCATATAAAAGTGGTGTGACTTCTTCTAAGTTTAAATAAGAAATTGGATCTAATATTGCACCACTGGCATCAGTAACTTGAGCCAGTAAAAGCTGATTCTGATCATTTTTAAAGACCAGACTATTATCAGCGGCAAAATAATTTTCTATATAAATTTGCTCACCATTTTTCAAGGTGATAGTAAGGTTATTTCCACTACGATCAATAGATGCTACCTCCTCTGGAGCAACATCAATAACGACAACTACAGGCTCCCCTAATTTAAAACTATTACCTATATGCTCTACTTGCTGAGCTGTTTCTTTTGAAATTATAGAAATATCCGCCATTATATTCTTCCTTACATATTATTAGAGGAGCTAATTTCCTGAATTTTTTATTAAAAATTAGCTTTATTAGATTTTGCTTTGTAACTATTTTCTTCCTAGAAAATTTAATAAGCTTTATAAATAGATAGCATGAAACAAGTAAGTTTTTTATTAAGTTGAGTAAGCAAGTCTGCTTTAAAGTTAAAATATATAAATCAAATACATATATTTTTTATTTTATTAAGTGATTGTTTTAAAGAGATAAAAAAAAGATATGTAAATAAGAAATATTTTCATTTTTTACATAAAAACAACACTGAAATACACGGTAACACTTAGGATAAATTTATTAAAAATAGTCAATCTAGTATCTTGATTTTTATTATTCTTAAAATAGTCTGCATATCAAATTGCCTTTAAAAATTATCAGGACTTTCCAGACGTTTGACTTCTTGTGCTTTTATCGGATGATGGACAGCCGCGATGCCATCATCAGTTTTCTGGTCCATTATTTCCTCGGGCTGATACACAGTAATGGTTTCATTACCATTCGCATCTTCTCCTACAATATATTTAAAACCTTTACGATTCATTTTGTGGCATAAACGTTGATACCATCCTTTAAAGCCTTGAGTCTCTTCATTTGGATTATAGTAAAAAGCATTCATAACGGCTGGTAGTCCTAAACCGCAAACCACACCTGAAAGCAATACACTAATGAAAGTATAGCCAATCAAAATACTGCTATATTCACGTAGTTGTGGAATATTAGCCACAGCTAATATGAGTGCCAGTGAAATACCACCCCGCACTCCTCCCCACGATAAAATGGTTAAGCTACCGTTATAACTCTTTTTGCGAAAAGATGGGAAAAAGGCGAAAGATAAGAAATTTGCGGCAAACCGTGAAATATGCAGGGCAAAAAATGCAAATATTCCTCCAAGGATCATGCTACTACTCAAGTCCAGAATGAACAGCTCCAATCCGATTAATGTAAACAGAAATGAATTAATAATGCCTTCTACAGTATGCCAAAAGTGATTTACTTCACGAATTTCACGATCATGCAGGATTTCTTTCCATTTATTCCCAACAATGAGACCACCAATAACACAAGCAATTGGTGCAGAAGCATGAGCAAACAGGGCAACCAGGTAAGAACCGCAGGCCAGCAGCGCAGTTGTCAGGATCAGGGACTCCATTTCATGCTTGCCGCGCAATAAGCGTAAAATTCCTAAACCGAACCCCCAACCGATAATTACAGCTACCACAATTTCATAGAGAAAATTTTCTAATGTGCCCAATAAGGTAAAATGTTCGCCTTGTAATACATTCAGTAAAGTCATGAAGACGGCGATACACATTGCATCATTAAACAGTGACTCACCTTCGAGTTTCACAATCAAATGATGAGGTGCTCTAACTGAACTTAACACCCCTTTAACTCCGATTGGATCTGTTGCACCTAAAGCAGATCCCAATAACAGCAAGACTAAAATAGGGACCGGATTTCCAATTAATGCCTGAAAACCATAAAGGATGCCACCGAAAAATACAGCACAGATTACCAGTGCAATCGTGGCTAGAATTCCAATGGGTTTCCAGTGACTTCTTAAGTCAGAAATTTTAAATTTAAGCGCAGACGAGGTCAGGATAAAACAGATTACGCCATTAATAAGAAAGTCGTAGAAATCAATCCCGCGTACAGCTTCTTCAATATTATGAATATTAATGACTATAAACTGGTTACCATTAAGTAAGCTCGCACCCCACTGCAAAATAAATACAAAAACTGCCGAGACAATTGGCACACCAATCGCCTGAGGAAAGTCTAAAATACGTTTATTAAAAATTGTAGTTGCGATTGAAAGTGCAAAAATAACCGTTAAAGCTTGAAGAAGAAAAAAATTGCCCATGCGAATCCTTGAATATAACTGCTGGCTTTCTTAAAACGCATCCAATCAGTCACTTCTAGATGAATATCAGTTATAAAACTCTTAACTGGGAATTTTACTCCCATTTCTAGGGGTAGGTCATGGATAATTTTATTTCATTTTAAATAGACCTGGTTCTCGCATAAACAATTCGGCTTTTGCCGTTTCCAGATCATTTCAAACTATAATAATATTTCTCATAAATACTGGCTGTATATTTCTTTTCATGCATCAATCTTTAAAATTCATTTTTCGTCTTATCCTGGCTTTAATCATTTTTACTGTAACTCTGGCACTATTACTGACCTGTTACAGCAAATTCAACACACTGGCACAGGCGAATACGTGGCTAGAGTACCGCCAACAGATTGAGCTGGTTTCAAGCAATCAACAGTCTTATCTGCTCCTGTCTAACAGCCAAAAGCCAGATCGAGCAATTTTTATTGTTTTAAAAGGCAAAGGATATATCAGTAAAATCAGTTGTGAGCATTATCAGACTACGCTCTGTCTTTCTGGCTATGATAAAAGTCCATATAGAGAAGTTCGAAAAGCAGTTCTACAAATTATTGGCCCTTATCAATATATTCAGTCTATAAACTATGTAGATACTCAGACTAACATGCCAAGCAACTTAACCTTAACACAACAACAAGTGATTAATTTCTATCAACAGGATATGTCTGCCCTTAAATATTACTTATTAGGAGTTTTTCTGTTTACGATCATTGCATTAATTTCAAGTATTCGTATCTTGAAAAATTTTCGCAGTTTTTTAACAAAATAGATTATTGAGTACAGTAATAATCTTTTCTGTACTCAATAATTCTTTTAACTGCCTTAAACTGGCTGGTTAAAAGTATCGCACCGGTTAAGATCACCACTCTTCAAGCCGGTCTGGAACCACTGCATACGTTGTGCACTGGTTCCATGCGTAAAGCTATCAGGTACAACTTGTCCAGTTGCACTTTTTTGCAAATAGTCATCACCAATTTTATGGGCAGCATCCATTGCTTCCTGAACATCACCCTGCTCTAGAAACTGGGTACGCTGCTGGTTATGATGTGCCCACACTCCGGCCAAACAGTCTGCTTGAAGCTCTTGCCGGACTGAAAGCTGATTTCCTTGTACTTGACTAGCACGGCTGCGAGCCTGTTGCACTTGAGAAGAGATACCTAACAGGTTCTGTACATGGTGACCCACTTCGTGTGCAATTACATAAGCCTGAGCAAAGTCTCCGGCTTGGTCTTGTCGAGAGAGTTCTGTCTGGTTCTGCTCACCAGAAATTCCCATCTGCTGGCGCATATCTTTAAAGAAACTGGTATCTATGTAAACTTTTTGGTCAGCTGGACAATAAAATGGCCCCATTGCCGCCTGTGCAGTACCACAACGTGAATTAACCACGCCACTGAACAAGACCAGTTTAGGAGGGGTATAATTTTGCCCCTGCTCCTGAAAAATTGCCTGCCAGGTGTCTTCGGTATCAGCAAGAACAGTCCCGACAAAATCTGCGGCTTCTTGCTGCTGGGGCGTTGGATTTTCCAGGCCGACGCTTTCTACCTGCTGTCCGGCGGTTACCTGTTTTGTTGCCTGATAAGCCTGCTGCGGATCTACACCAAAAAACTTCCAGGCGACAAAGGCAACAATCAGACCTAATATACTGATACCCCCTGCTTTTGCTCCGCCTCCACCCCGGCGATCTTCCAGATTAGTACTGACACGGCGACCTTTCCAACGCATAGTTTACCCCTTCCCTATTATTACGATGTCGCAAAAGCTGATAGCTTAAGCAGATTTCTGTTTAGATTTTGGCCAGATTTTTTTAACTCCACTGACTAAAAGCAGAACAATAAAACCCGCTACTATGCCGATTCCCAAATTTATTAAAGTTGGTGTAATTGCTCCTACGATATGCCCCAAAGTAGGAATCAGTTCAACATGATCAACAGTATCTTCAGTAAAATGATGTATTAGAGGAACAGCATGATTAATAATGCCTCCCCCGACCAGAAACATAGCAATGGTACCGACGATTGATAAAGTCTTCATCAAAATCGGGGCAAAGCTCAAAAGAGCCTGACCAATACGCTGTTTAAAATTTGAAACCTGTTCAGTCAAATGCAGGCCCAAGTCATCAATTTTTACGATCATGGCTACCAGTCCATACACGCCTATAGTCATTACAATAGCGATAATACTTAGTACTGTAACTTTAGTCATAAAACTGGCTGCTGCAACTGTACCCAAGCTAATTACTACAATTTCAGCAGAAAGAATAAAATCTGTTCGAATTGCACCTTTGACTTTATCTTTTTCATAGGCATGCAAATCAATCTCATCCTGTTCGAGCTTGGCAACTGCTTCTTCAGGACTATGTGGCTTTTTACGCTGTAGTGAATGCAAAACTTTTTCTATACCTTCATAGCACAAGAATAAGCCACCAATCATTAACAATGGGCTAATTAACCATGGAGCAACTACACTGATAAGCAACGCTAAAGGTACTAGAATAACTTTATTCACAAATGAGCCTTTTGCTACGCTCCAGACCACTGGCAATTCCCGATCTGAACGGACACCACTGACTTGCTGGGCATTTAAAGCCAAGTCATCACCTAGCACCCCTGCGGTTTTTTTTGCAGCCATTTTACTCATGACTGCGACATCATCCAGAATTGTGGCAATATCATCTAATAATAAAAGCAAGCTGCTCGCCATTTTATGTTCCCAATCTTATCGTTATATAGCTAGTTTAAATCGCTTTAATCAGAGAAAGTGTATAAGCTTTATATGTTTATCTATTAAATTTCTCACTTTTTACCAGCTGGAGTTTATTGTAAAGAGGCACTGCCAGTATTTATGCCTTACAATAGACTTCATCAATTAATATATTTTGCTTAATTTACAACCGCTTTGGAATGCATCATGAGTGATCAAGATACCCGCCCAGTTATTTTGACTGGTGACCGCCCGACTGGACAGCTCCATCTAGGACATTTCGTAGGTTCACTACGTTCTCGTGTAGGCTTGCAAGACTCCCATCACCAGCACCTGTTACTCGCCGATGCTCAAGCTTTAACTGATAATGCCGATAATTTTGAAAAAGTACGTCGGAATATTCTGGAAGTCGCTACAGATTATTTAGCAGTGGGTATTGATCCGGAAAAAACCACCATCTGTGTGCAATCTCAATTACCGGCACTCAATGAGCTGACCATGCTCTATCTGAACTTTGTGACGGTGTCGCGTTTGGAACGTAACCCAACGATCAAGTCTGAAATTCAGATGCGAGGTTTTGAGCGCGATATCCCGGCAGGTTTTCTATGTTATCCGGTCGCACAGGCTGCCGATATTACGGCATTCAAAGCTACTGTTGTGCCGGTAGGAGAAGACCAGATTCCAATGATTGAACAAACGAATGAAATTGTTCGTCGTCTTAATCGTCAGATTGGCCGCGAGCTTTTGCCTGAATGTAAAGCCTTACTTTCTAACATGAGCCGTTTACCGGGATTTGATGGTAAGGCCAAAATGTCTAAATCTCTGGGTAATACCATTGTTCTGGATGCTTCAGATAAGGATATTAAAAAGGCAGTTAATGCCATGTATACTGATCCTAATCATTTGCGTATTGAAGATCCGGGTCAGGTAGAAGGTAATGTGGTTTTTACCTATCTTGATGCTTTCGATACCAATAAAGAAGAATTAGAAGAATTAAAAGCCCATTATCGTCGTGGTGGTCTAGGTGATGGCACTGTGAAGAAGCGTCTAGAAGGTATTTTAAAAGAGCTGATCGGTCCAATTCGTGAACGTCGTGCAGAATTGCAAAAAGATCCGGACTATATTATGGATGTTTTACGTCAAGGCACTCAAAAATGTCAGGTTATTACCCAGCAAACTCTAGATGAAATTAAAAGCGGTTTAGGAATGTTCCACTTTTAAAATTGTAGTATTAATACAGGCCCTGCTTTAAGGGCCTTTTTAATTGGAATATTAATTTTTAAAATTCAACCGCATAAAATTTCACAATTTAAAAAATTACAATATAACCTATAGTTTAACGTGATTTAACACTTGTTAACGTGAATACCAAGGAAGTTACTCAGGTATTCAAATATTATACTTTCATGATTTAGAAAGCTTCTAAATTCATGACATTTCTCCTTAACCGAAACTGTGTATGCAGATTCGTTGTTCTGCGCAATGATCACCCCAATCATTGCGTATTTTTTTTGTCTATAAAAAATATGATATATCAAAATCTACAAGTTATAGACTTAAATTAAAGCAAATTACTTATCTAATCTACTTAAATAGTTTGCTTTAAGGTGGACAACTATAGGGTAAACTAAGCTTGAGTTAAACTTACAATCCTAATAGCATTGAAGAAGAATTAATTCTCTCCATCATTCTCATAATAAAAAAGCCCCTTTCGGAGCTTTTTTGCTGTCTACTTAAGCTAGGCCTTTATCTTTCAACACCTGTAACATGGTAGAACCTAGTTCTGCCGGACTCCGTGTATATGCCATACCCGCTTTTTCAAAAGCAGAGAATTTTTCTTCTGCTGTTCCTTTACCACCAGAAATAATTGCACCTGCATGGCCCATACGTTTGCCCTTTGGAGCTGTTACACCGGCAATATAACCCACAACTGGCTTGGTCACATTTGATTGAATATATTCAGCAGCTTCTTCTTCGGCTGTCCCACCAATTTCACCAATCATAATGATCGCATCAGTCTCGGGGTCATCCTGAAACAATTTAAGCGCATCAATCTGGTTCATTCCTGGAATTGGATCTCCGCCAATACCAATACAGGTAGATTGGCCTAATCCCAGACGGGTAGTTTGTGATACCGCTTCATAAGTTAGCGTACCAGAACGGGAAATAATTCCAATACGGCCTGGCTGATGAATGTGTCCCGGCATAATTCCAATTTTGCATTCACCCGGTGTAATGATACCCGGACAGTTTGGTCCAATCAGACGCGTACCGTTACCATTGGTTTCCAGATAACGCTTGGCTTTAAGCATATCAAGAGTAGGTACACCCTCGGTAATGACTACAATAAGTCCAATCCCTGCATCTACTGCTTCTACAATAGAATCCAGTACAAATGGTGCAGGCACATAAATCACAGACGCATCTGCCTGTGTTTCCTGTACCGCCTCGCGCATAGTATTAAATACAGGAAGATTTAAATGACTCTGGCCGCCTTTACCTGGTGTTACACCACCGACTACTTTTGTACCGTATGCAATGGCCTGTTCTGAATGAAAAGTTCCGTTTTTACCTGTAAAACCCTGTACCAATACTTTGGTGTCTTTATTTACTAATACGCTCATGATTGATACTCCTTATGCTTTTACTGCTGCAACAACTTTTTCTGCGGCATCAGCTAGGCCCTGAGCAGAAATAAGTGTTAGACCGGATTCATCCAGTAACTTGGCGCCAAGCTCGGCATTGTTACCTTCAAGTCGTACGACTACAGGAATAGTTACGTTCACTTCCTGAACCGCAGCAATAATTGCTTCTGCAATCATGTCACAGCGTACAATACCACCAAAAATATTGATTAATACTGCCTGAACAGAGCTGTCAGCAAGGATAATTTTAAATGCTTCAATCACCCGCTCTTTCGTTGCACCACCACCTACATCTAGAAAGTTAGCTGGTTGTCCACCATATAATTTGATGATGTCCATAGTTGCCATAGCAAGACCGGCACCATTTACCATACAGCCGATATTGCCTTCTAAGGCTACATAGTTCAGGTCAAATTCAGAAGCTTTAAGCTCGCGTTCATTTTCCTGAGACTTATCACGTAGCGCAGAGACTTCTGGTAAGCGATACAGTGCATTGGAATCAATGCCCACCTTGGCATCTACACAAAGAATGTCACCATTTTCACGTACAGACAGCGGGTTAATTTCAAACAGGGCAAAATCATTTTCTACAAAAGCATGGTAAGCCCCTGTCATCAGCTTAACAAACTGATTAATCTGGCCATCTTTCAAACCCAGTGCAAAGGCTACTTCCCGTGCCTGAAATGGTTGCAGGCCAACCAGAGGGTCTACTGTAACTTTAATAATTTTTTCAGGTGTTTCTTCTGCAACTTTTTCAATTTCAACACCACCTTCGGTGGATGCCATAAAGGTAATGCGACGAGTAGAGCGGTCAACCACAGCACCCAAGTATAATTCACGCTCCACAGGATAAACGTCTTCACAGACCAGTACGCTATTGACTGGCTGGCCATTGGCATCTGTCTGGTAGGTGACTAGGCGTGTACCAATAATACGACTGGTATAATCTGCGGCTTCTTCTTTTGACTTAACAACCTGTACACCACCGGCCTTACCACGGCCACCTGCATGCACCTGGGCCTTAATGACTGCAAACTTTCCACCAAGCTGTTCAAAGGCAGCAACAGCTTCATCAGCATTGGTTGCTAAAATACCTTCCTGAACAGGCATACCATATTTTTTTAATAGCGCTTTGGCTTGATACTCATGTAAATTCATTTACTTACCTTTTACTAGTTCTACTTTCTTATCCATACTTCTATGTACCCTTCCATCACGGTACACATTAGCAATTATTTAATCTTGTCTTTATATTTAGAGGGTTGTGCCAATCATTGCAACCCATGAAGCAAAAAAGAGCGGCTCTTGAACCGCTCTTTCTTTAATCTTATTTACGTTTACGCTGAATTGCGTGAATTGCACGTCCATCGACTGCAAGAGCTGCTTCATGCACAACTTCAGAGAAAGTTGGATGACCAAAAGTCATTAACTGCAAGTCTTCAACACTTGATACAAATTCAAGGGCAATCATACCCTGATGAACGATGTCAGAGGCAGCCGGACCTACTACGTGCATACCCAGTAGACGGTCAGTTTTAGCATCAGCAACAAATTTTACAAAACCTGCGCCCTCACCTGCAGCAAGTGCACGACCATTCACAGCAAACGGGAATTGGCCAGTTTTAACGTCGTGGCCTTTTTCTTTTGCCTGCTCTTCAGTTAAACCGACCCATGCTGCTTCCGGATGGGTATAGATTACACTGATGATAGTGTCATAATTTACTTGTGCAGCGTGGCCATGGATACGCTCAACAGCCATTACGCCTTCTTCCATTGCCTTATGTGCAAGCATTGGACCACGAACCAAATCACCAATCGCATAAACACCTTCAAGAGAAGTTGCGCAATGATCATTTACTTCTACCAGACCACGTTCTGCCAGTTTTATACCTGAGTCTTCAGCTAACAGACCTTCTGCATAAGCTTTACGACCTACACACACAATCAGCTTATCAAAAGTCTGTTCTTTATCTTCGCCGCCCTGGCTGTATTTAACAGTTACTTCGCGACCATTGATCTCAGTACCAGAAACTTTCGCACCAATACGGATGTCCAGACCCTGCTTAGTCAGGATTTTCTGGAATTCTTTAGCCAGTGCTTTATCGGCCATTGGTAAGAATGCATCCATAGCTTCAAATACAACAACTTCTGAACCCAGACGACGCCATACTGAACCTAGCTCAAGACCAATTACACCTGCACCGATTACCCCTAAACGCTGAGGAACTTCAGGGAATTCAAGTGCACCGGTAGAATCTACAATCAGATCTTGATCTACAGGAGCAACAGGAATATTTACTGGTACAGAACCCGATGCCAGAATTACATATTTAGGTTCTAGAACCTGAGTCTCACCTTCAAATGGTACAAACTCAACTTTTTTACCTGCCAGCAGTTTACCTGTACCTTGCAGCCACTCGATCCCATTACCTTTAAGTAGCTGAGCTACACCACCGGTCAGTTGCTCTACCACTTTGTCTTTACGAGCAAGCATCTTTTCAAGGTCAAATTTCACTTCAGCTGTTGTAATACCATGATCACCCAAATGATGAACGGTATCTTCATAACGATGAGAAGAGTCAAGCAATGCTTTAGATGGGATACAGCCAACGTTTAGACAGGTCCCACCCAGAGATGGTTTACCTTTATGAATACGTTTTTCAATACAAGCAACTTTGAAGCCCAGCTGTGCAGCACGAATTGCTGCTTCATAACCACCTGGGCCACCACCGATCACAACAAGATCAAACTGTTGAGACATATTTATCTCCAAGTACCAGGATAAAGGGAGACTTTATCCTGGTTTATTTTGCTGGTAAGTATTAAAGATCAAGGATAAGTTTAGCTGGCTCTTCTAACAATTCTTTGATTGTTACAAGGAAGCCTACTGCTTCTTTACCATCGATTAAACGGTGATCATAAGATAATGCCAAATACATCATTGGCAGAATTTCCACCTGTCCGTTTACAGCCATAGGACGCTCTTGGATTTTATGCATACCCAGAATCGCAGTTTGTGGCGTATTCAAAATCGGAGTAGAAAGTAGCGAACCAAAAGTACCACCGTTGGTAATTGTGAAAGTACCACCAGTCATATCTTCAATTGCAAGTTTGCCTTCACGCGCTTTGCCAGCATATGCACGAATACCGTTTTCAACTTCAGCATAGTTCATACGATCAGTGTCACGCAGGACAGGTACTACAAGACCGCGATCAGAAGAAACTGCTACGCCAATATCATAAAAACCGTGATATACGATATCGTCGCCATCAATTGAAGCATTGACTGCCGGATAGCGTTTTAACGCTTCAGTTGCTGCTTTCACAAAGAAAGACATAAAGCCCAGACGCGCACCATGACGTTTTTCAAACGCATCTTTATACTGGTTACGCATATCCATGATTGGCTTCATGTTAACTTCATTAAACGTAGTCAACATTGCTGTTTCTTGTGTTGCTGCAAGCAGGCGCTCAGCAACACGTTTACGCAGACGTGTCATCGGAACACGTTTTTCAATACGCTCACCTACAGCTACGCTAAGCGCTTGAGGCTGAGCTGCAGCAGCTGGTTTAGACTGATGGTTTGCTACGTCTTCTTTAGTAATACGACCACCACGGCCTGTACCAGAAACATCAGAAGCGTTAATACCTGTTTCAGTCAAAGCTTTACGTACAGCAGGTGCCTGATCCTGTACAGGCTGGCTGCGCTCAACTACAGGAGCTGGACCAGCTTCTGTATTAGCAGATGCATTTTCCACATTTCCATCAGAAGTTACTGCTGTTTGAGCTGGCTCTGCTGTAGCTCCAGCACCTGCTTCAAACTGTGCAATTACTTCATCAGAAAGAACTGTGTCGCCTTCATCTTTAACAATAGCAACCAGAGCACCGTCTGCAGGGGCAACCACTTCTAGAACAACTTTGTCAGTTTCGATGTCACAGATGACTTCATCACGTGAAACAGCTTCACCGACTTTCTTGTGCCAAGTTGCGATCGTGCCGTCAGCAACTGACTCTGGGAATACCGGGGCTTTAATTTCGGTTGCCATTATTTAGAATCTCCTGATTGTTCAGCTTCGATTGCTAGAGCATTATTGATAAGCTGAGCTTGTTGTTTTGCGTGCAAATAAGGTGAGCCACATGCAGGTGCTGCAGATGCTTCACGTCCTGCGTAACTAATACGGACTTGCTTACCTGTTTTCATTACGTCGTCATATAAACGCGGCGCAATAAATAACCAGGCCCCTTGGTTTTTCGGCTCTTCCTGACACCACACGAGTTCTTTCACGTTTGGATAAGAGGCAAGAACTTCAGCAAGGCGTTTTTCTGGGTATGGATACAACTGTTCAATACGAACGATTGCAGTATTGTTCAGTTCCTGCTCGCGACGTTTTTCAAGCAGATCATAATAGACTTTGCCACCACAGAGCACCAGACGGGTAACGTCGGCCTTGTTAAGTGTATCGATCTCATCAATCACTGTCTGGAATGAAGTCGTTGCCAGCTCTTCCAGAGTCGAAGTTGCCAGTTTATGACGAAGCAGCGACTTAGGAGACATAACGATCATTGGTTTACGGATCGGGCGTACTGCCTGACGACGCAGCGCATGGAAAATCTGTGCAGGCGTTGTTGGAGTAATCACCTGCATGTTGTCTTCTGCACATAGCTGCAAGAAGCGCTCAAGACGAGCAGATGAGTGCTCAGGGCCCTGGCCTTCGTAACCATGTGGAAGTAACATGGTCAGACCACATACACGCTCCCATTTAGTTTCACCAGAAGCAATAAACTGGTCAATCACGACTTGGGCACAGTTTGCGAAGTCACCAAACTGTGCTTCCCAAATAATTAGGCCATGCGGAATAGTGGTTGCATAACCATATTCAAATGCAAGTACAGCCTCTTCAGACAGCAACGAATCATATAATGCAAAACGTGGCTGGTTTTCTTTTACATGGCAAAGCGGAATGTAAGTGGAACCATCTGTCTGGTTATGAAGTTTGGCATGACGATGTGAGAAGGTACCACGACCTACATCTTCACCGGTAATACGTACCAGATAACCTTCGTCTAGCAATGTTGCATAAGCCAGAGTTTCAGCAGCACCCCAGTTTAATGGCATTTCACCAGTTTGCATTTTCAGGCGGTCATCAATTACTTTTTGAACCTGACGCTGCATTACAAAACCTTCAGGAAGTTTACGCATGCCTTCGCCCAACTGTTTCAGGCGAGTCAAGTCAAATGAGGTATCCCAGTCATCGGTATAGTCATGGCCAAGATACGGAGCCCAGTCCACAAACATTTTAGTATTTGGCTCAAGAACCAGTGCACTGGCAACATGATTACCTGCTTCAAGATCAGCACGATAATCTTCAACCATCTTGTCAGCAGCAGCACGGTCCAGAACATTTTCCTGAACAAGTTTGTCTGCGTATAAAGTACGGGTTGTCGGTTTCTTGCTGATAACCTGATACATGATTGGCTGAGTTGCTGCTGGCTCGTCCGCCTCATTATGGCCACGACGACGATAACAGAACAGGTCAATTACTACATCTTTACGGAAAGTATGGCGGAAATCATGCGCCAATTGAGTAGCAAAAATTACAGCCTCAGGATCATCACCATTCACATGGAAGATAGGTGCCTGAATCATTTTGGCAACGTCAGTACTATATTCAGTTGAACGCGCATCACGCGGGTCAGAAGTTGTAAAACCAACCTGGTTGTTCACAATGATATGAACCGTACCGCCTACAGTATAACCACGGGTCTGTGACATCTGGAAAGTTTCCATATTCACGCCCTGACCTGCAAATGCAGCATCACCATGTACAATTAATGGCAATACATCGTCACCACCGATATCTTTACGACGTACTTGACGCGCGCGCACTGAACCTTCAACTACAGGTCCAACAATTTCAAGATGGGATGGGTTAAATGCCAAGGCAAGGTGTACTTCACCGCCTGGGGTCATTACGTTTGAAGAAAAGCCTTGGTGATATTTAACGTCACCAGAACCTTTCTTATTCAGCATTTTGCCTTCAAACTCACCAAACAGGTCAGCCGGGTTTTTACCCATAATATTGACCAGGAGGTTTAAACGGCCACGGTGTGGCATGCCAATCACAACTTCTTTACAGCCTACTGAGCCGGCACGCTGGATCAGTTCATTGACCATAGGAATGAAAGATTCACCACCTTCCACACCAAAGCGTTTAGCACCTACATATTTATTACCCAGAAATTTTTCTAGGCCTTCAGCTGCAGTTAAACGCTCAAGAAATAATTTTTTCTGGTCAGCAGTAAAATCATATTTACCGCGTACACCTTCAAGACGTTGCTGAATCCAGCGCTTTTCCTTGGTATCAACAATGTGCATATACTCGGCACCGATTGAGCCGCAATAAGTCGCCTCCATTGCTTCAATCATTTCACCAAGGGTAGCTTCCGTCTTGCCAATTGCCAGATTACCTGTATTGAATACAGTATCCAGATCAGATTTGGTCAAACCATGTGCAGACAGGTTAAGATCAGGAACATCTTCACGTTTTGCCAAGCCCAACGGATCCAATTTGGCTTTCTGGTGCCCACGGTTACGGTAAGCTGCAATTAATTGCAACACCCCAATCTGACGACGTTCATGTTCAGAACTTACTGCACTTTGCGCAACTGGTTGTCCACGGCTACCATTACGTCCTAATAATAGGAATTGCTCACGTACATTGCTGTGAGGCTGATCACCTTTAGGGAATTTATCAAAATACTGGCGCCAATCCTCACCTACTGAGGTCGGAGAAGTCAGGTACTGCTCGTAAAGCTCTTCAATATACGCTGCACTATCAGCGGAAAGTTCAGTGTCAAGACGCAATGCGTCAGCAACTTCTTGCATTTGTGGACCCATTTCCTATTGCAAAAACATTACAGGTTGCTTGTTAAGCATACCCATGCTTGATAATGCCAAATTGGTAAAATGACATTAATACCCACTCGGTACTCAGACCACGGGCGCTATAATCACACCAGAATTGACCGGTGTGTGTTATGAATCATAACGCTCTTACCTGCATCATCATTCATTTATATACTCGGCAATACCGAGCAATTTTTTTGCAAAATCGTCTTAGAAAAGATAAATCGGCGAATTAGCTTTTCTAAAGCAACTTTTAGTAAAATTTTGCTCAACCATCCTCAATATGCTTAATAAATAAACAATAGAATAGCCATTTTTTTCAAATATAACTGTGTGTTATATCGTAACATGAACTCCAGATTGAATTGATTTTTTTGACACATACCTCCTATAAATTGGCTAAATACATTAAAAATTTTATGCTTTAACATACGGTGCTTTATATAAAAAATAGAGCGAATTACAAATAAAGTCCCCTATCTTTTACACAAATGAACAAAAAGAGCGCACACCTGTGATGTACGCTCTTCTTTAGGGATTAATTAACCGGCTTGATCAAGTAGCATATTACGGATATGACCAATTGCCTTAGTCGGATTCAAACCTTTAGGGCAAACAGATACGCAGTTCATAATACCTTTACAACGGAAAAGACTGAACGGGTCATCCATACGTGCCAGACGGTCCTGAGTCGCTGTGTCACGCGAGTCAATAATAAAACGATAAGCATTTAGCAATGCTGACGGTCCCAGGAATTTATCAGGATTCCACCAGAATGATGGGCATGCAGTAGAACAGCATGCACATAAAATACATTCATACAGACCGTTCAGATGATCACGCTCTTCCGGAGTCTGCAAACGCTCTTTTGGCGGTGCAGGCTGATTATTAATCAGGAATGGCTGGATCTTGTTATACTGCTCGTAGAACTGGTTCATATCAACAACCAGATCTTTGATTACTGGCAGACCCGGTAATGGACGAATAGTAATTTCATTTGGCAGGTCATTCAAGTTTTCAAGACAAGCCAAACCATTTTTACCATTGATATTTACACCATCCGAACCACAAATACCTTCACGGCAAGAGCGGCGAAAAGTCAGACTTTCGTCCTGTACTTTTAACGCCAGCAGAGCATCAAGCAACATACGGTGCTTATCAGTCAGCTCAAGCTTGAAAGTTTGCATGTACGGCGCTTTATCCTTATCAGGATCATAGCGGTAGATGTGAAATGTACGAGTACCTCTACTCATCTTTATACTCCTGATCAGAATGTACGCGGTGCTGGTGGAATTGGATCAACAGTCAGCGGGTTGAAACGCACTGGCTTATATTCCAAACGGTTATCTACCGAGTACCACAGAGTGTGTTTCATCCACTCATCATCACGACGACCATATGAATAGGTCGGGTGATCTGCTGGTAACTCATAATCAACCACAGTATGAGCACCACGACATTCTTTACGCGCAGCTGCTGAAATTAAGGTGGCTTTTGCTACCTCATACAAGTTTTCAACTTCCAGAGCTTCAATACGCGCAGTGTTAAATACTTTAGATTTGTCTTTCAAGTGAATATTACGAACGCGTGGTTCAATCGCAAGAATCTGCTTAACACCCTCATCAAGCAAGGCTTGAGTACGGAATACGCCTGCATGATCCTGAACAATATCACGAATCGCATCAGCTACTTCTTGTGCATTTTCACCAGCAGTAGATTCGTCCAGCTTGCGTATACGGGCTACGGTCTGCTGTAAAACATTAGTTGGCAGCGGAGCATATTCATCACCGTGATGTTTAGTCACGTAATCAATAATATGTTCGCCCGCAGCCTTACCAAATACCACCAGGTCAAGCAATGAATTTGTACCTAGACGGTTTGCACCATGTACAGATACGCAAGAACATTCACCAATAGCATAGAAACCTTTTACCGGCTTGGTGTAGTTGTCTGTACCTGGTTCAGGCAGTACAACTTGGCCATGCATATTGGTTGGGATACCGCCCATCTGGTAATGGATAGTGGGCACCACCGGAATCGGCTCTTTAGTAATATCAACGTTTGCGAATTTTTTACCAATCTCGAATACAGACGGCAAACGCTTCATGATTGTATCCGCACCCAAGTGAGTCATATCAAGCAAGATATAATCACCCTTTGGACCACAGCCACGGCCTTCTTTAATTTCCTGGTCCATAGAGCGTGATACAAAGTCACGTGGTGCCAAGTCTTTTAAAGTCGGTGCATAACGTTCCATGAACGGTTCGCCGTCTTTATTACGAAGGATTGCACCCTCACCACGACAACCTTCAGTCAGCAATACACCTGCGCCCGCAACACCTGTCGGGTGGAATTGCCAGAATTCCATATCCTGTAATGGAATACCAGCACGAGCAGCCATACCCAGACCATCACCTGTATTAATATAGGCATTAGTAGATGCACGGTAAACACGACCAGCGCCACCTGTAGCAAACAGTGTTGCTTTTGCCTGGAACACAGCAATATTACCTGTTTCCTGGTCAATTGCTGTTACGCCCAGTACCTCGCCTTCTTCATTACGGATCAAGTCAAGAGCGATCCATTCAACGAAGAACTGAGTTCCCATTTTCACATTGCTTTGATATAGCGTATGCAAAAGTGCGTGACCAGTACGGTCAGCTGCTGCACAGGCACGTGGAACTGGCTTTTCACCATAGTTTGCAGAGTGACCACCAAATGGACGCTGATAAATTGTACCATCTGCGTTACGGTCAAAAGGCATACCTAAGTGTTCAAGTTCATAAACAACTTTCGGTGCTTCACGGCACATGAACTCGATTGCATCCTGGTCACCCAACCAGTCTGAACCTTTTACAGTGTCATAAAAATGGTAATGCCAGTTATCGTCCTGCATGTTACCCAGTGATGCGCCGATACCACCTTGCGCTGCAACTGTATGGGAACGGGTCGGGAATACTTTGGTCAGTACTGCAACTCGCAAACCTGCTTGAGCAAGCTGGTAAGAAGCACGCATACCTGAACCACCACCACCTACAATGACTGCATCGAAAGTGAGGTTTTGAATATTTGAATAATCTTCTTTAGGGGTTATCGCGCCCATGATATCTTCCTATCAATTCGCCCAGAAAATCTGGATACCCCAGATTGCGTACACAAACACAGCAATAATGACTGCAGACGTAAGCACAAGGCGTAAACCATTAGCTGAAGGTCCCATCTGACGGGTAGTTACATAATCTGTAAACACCTGCCACATGCCAATCCATGCGTGTCCGATAAGTGATAAGATCGCCAACAATGAAAATATTTTCATTGGCACTGTCATCATAAAGCCAGACCATTGCTCGTAAGTGAATCCGCCATTTAGTAGGATCCATCCTAAAACCACAACAGTATAAGCTGCCAGTACCACAGCACTAATACGCTGAATGTACCAGTCGCGAGAACCCGAACCTGTTAATCCTGTAGCACTTTTCATCAGAACATAATCCATACAAAGGCTGCGATGATACCAATCACAGACAGAGCCAATGAAATTGTAGCTGCAGTACGACCACTTTGCAGGCCTTCACCCACACCGATATTAGCAAGCAAGTGCTTAAGACCAGTGAAGAAGTGATAAATCAAACCAGCTACAAACACCCATACGATAAAACGTACGAAGAAACCGCTAAAGATTTCCTGAACTTGAGCAAAACCTTCCGGTGAAGATAATGACTTATCTAAGAGCCATAAAAGAACTGGAACGAGTAAGAATACGATCACACCGGAAATACGGTGCAAAATTGATGCAATAGCCACGGGTGAGCGTAAGTTTACTGCTAACACCTGACCCATGGACAAATTGACAGGTCTGTTGCTTTTCACAGCGGGCATCCTGTAGGTAAAAACTCCAGCTGGAGTTTGTTGGAATTAATTCGAAGGAAAGCTGGCATTGTCAGGCAAGCAAATGCCTAAGACTTATAAAACGACATCGAATTATAAAACGTGGTCTGTCAAAATACAAACAATCAACTGGCGCTTTTCTATAAAAATCTCATTAAATAAGAATCATTAACAATAAAATAAGTAATTATAGCTCACCACAGAGCAGAAAAATTCAAGCTAAGTCACTCATTCATTTAAATTAATATACAATTTAACCTGATCGGAAAATATAAAAAGATAAAACAAATGTTTTAGACTAAAGATGAATAAAAGCAAATACTTATATTAATTAATATTTTTATTAAACCTTATGTGCTTTTAAAGTAATTATAGGCTGAAATGCTCTTAGAACAATTGATAAAAGCAAACTACATGTTTACTGACTCCATTATTTATGGCTTAAACAGTCATAATTTAAACTTTTTAAATGCCTTTCTTTGTTTAGAAATGGATAAGCTCAATCGATTATAAAATCTGAAATGACTATTTTATAAACAATTTTAGATTAATTTATGAGTCATTTTTTATACAATCAAACGTTTTTTTCGAAAGTATTTATTTGTTTTTTCTATGACCCATAGAAGTCTTTTAAATCTCACTAAACTAAATAAGTTAAAGGTTTCATCATCTTTTGTCACAATCATGTTTCTCTTAAGAAGGAAATAAAATACATTTTAAGGATAAAAATTTGCTTATATTTACGGCAACCATCCTATTTTTTTCTGCACCTGCCCTGTAATTTGACTTATTATAGCCAGCTGGTGCTGTGATTTTATTCATACTTTCCTTACTTGATTATAATGACTAAACCCATGTGGCCACGTCATTTTTTATCCATAAGTATAATTGACAAAATTTCAGTACTCACTAATCTTAGTAGCAATTTTTGATCCGTCTGGTTCGCATTAAAAGATTAGTAACGAATCAGATAAAATATCCACCAGGACAGGAGATCTATTGAATGTCTGAAGCAACTGGCAAAAAAGCCGTTCTTAAGCTTGATGGCAAAGAAATTGAATTACCAATTTACAGCGGCACATTGGGCCCAGATGTAATCGACGTTAAAGATGTGTTGGCCTCAGGTCACTTTACTTTTGATCCTGGTTTCATGGCGACAGCTTCTTGTGAATCTAAGATCACGTTCATCGATGGTAATAAAGGCATTCTTTTGCACCGCGGCTATCCGATTGATCAGCTGGCAACTAAAGCTGACTATCTTGAAACTTGCTACCTGCTTCTAAATGGTGAACTGCCAACTCCTGAACAAAAAGCAGAGTTCGATGCAAAAGTTCGCAACCACACTATGGTTCATGATCAGGTAAGCCGTTTTTATAATGGTTTCCGCCGTGATGCACACCCGATGGCCATTATGGTAGGTGTGGTTGGTGCGCTGTCTGCGTTCTATCACAACAATCTGGATATTGAAAATGTTGATCACCGTGAAATCACTGCGATCCGCTTGATCTCCAAGATTCCTACACTTGCTGCGTGGAGCTACAAGTACACCATCGGACAGCCTTTCGTTTACCCTCGTAACGATCTGAGCTATGCTGAAAACTTCCTTCACATGATGTTTGCGACTCCGGCTGACCGTGATTATAAAGTTGATCCGATCCTTGCAAAAGCAATGGACCGTATCTTCACGCTGCACGCAGATCATGAACAAAATGCTTCAACGTCTACAGTACGTCTAGCAGGTTCTACTGGCGCTAACCCGTATGCATGTATCGCTGCTGGTATCTCTGCGCTCTGGGGACCAGCTCATGGTGGCGCGAACGAAGCTGTTCTTAAGATGCTTGATGAAATCGGCTCGGTAGAAAACGTTGCTGACTTCATGGAAAAAGTGAAAACTAAAGAAGTTAAACTCATGGGCTTCGGTCATCGAGTTTATAAAAACTTCGATCCACGTGCTAAAGTCATGAAAGAAACTTGTGACGAAGTACTGGGTGCACTTGGCATCAATGATCCACAGCTCGCTTTGGCTATGGAACTTGAACGTATTGCCCTGTCTGATGAATACTTCATTAAACGTAACCTATACCCTAACGTAGATTTCTACTCAGGTATCATCCTTAAAGCGATTGGTATCCCGACTGAAATGTTTACTGTGATCTTTGCACTTGCACGTACCGTAGGCTGGATCAGCCACTGGTTAGAAATGCATTCTGGTCCATACAAAATCGGTCGCCCTCGTCAGCTTTATACTGGCGAAACTCAACGCGACATCGAAGGTCGTTAATTCATCTCAACATGAATTAGACTTCAGGAAGCCACCTCAGGGTGGCTTTTTTTATACTATCTGTTTATTTAAAAAAGGGATGCAGGCTTCATAAGCCGAACACTCCTGCCCTTTGACTCGCCTTAAAAAATAATCCTGTACCATCTGTGCCTGCTGCTCTATACCATATTCAAAAAACTGCTTTCCTTGTTGCAGTATGTATTGATAACGACGGTTAAATACGGCATTACGGATCACGTTCATTCCCTGCTGGTATTGCCAAACGTGAGTAAGTTCATGGATCAGCCAGGACTGTATGGACAATGGAGCCATAGAAAAATCTTCGCGCCAGTCCTGAATGTTAAAATAGATATGACCATTTGGGCTCATTGCATAGTTTTTTAAAATCGCGTGATGAGCAATGATTTCAATATGATCAAGTTTCAAACTGGAGTGAAATACAGAATAGGCTAATTCACGCTCTCCCGGAGTAAGCAAGCGTCTTTTAATAATAAATATATTCGTTAAACGTTTAGCTACATGCTGTAAAAAAAGTGCCATAAACCTTTGCCTGAAATAAGATATTTTATAAGTACATATTTAAATACTAGAATATGTATTTTTTTCGACTACAATACGGCAAAATCTTGTTCTTTTTTCGTTGTATAGCAGACAAGTGTGTTATATCAACCTATTAAATTTTATTTGTTTAATTGTTTTTAATATGTGTACACGAAGTTGGAAAATTATAACTTCTAAATCAACATGTTGTGTATTTTATACCCTATAGAAATAGGATTAGGTGTGAATGAAAAGTTTTAAGATCGCCCTGGCTCAGTTCTCTCCACATACTGGTAACTTTGAACTTAATGCTCAGAAAATGGTTGAGCAGGCAAATGAAGCGAAAAAACAGCGTGCTGATATTATTGTTTTTCCAGAACTGTGCACAGTAGGTTACTCAGCTGAAGATTTATTGTTGCGTCCAAGTCTGAGCAAACGTACACAAAAGGTCTTTGAAATTCTGGGACAAGTTAAAGATATCGTCATGGTATTTGGCTTTGTTAATCAGGCTGAAACCGGGCAGCGATATAACTCGGCTGCTGTGGTTAAAGATGGTCAAGTACTGGGGGTTTATAATAAACAAAACCTGCCGAATTATAGCGTATTTGATGAAAAACGTTATTTTGCTTCTGGTAACCAGCAACTTGTATTTGAATATATGGAACACAAGTTTGCTGTATTGATCTGTGAAGATATCTGGTCAATTAATACAGTACAGCAGCTAACCCAGCTTAAGGCGCAGACCGTATTGGTACTTAACTCTTCGCCATATGAAGTAGGCAAGCCACAGCATCGTATTCAGACCATGCAGCAGCTGGTCAAACAGCTCAATTTTAATCTGGTGTATGTGAACCAGGTATGCGGCCAAGACGATATTATTTTTGATGGGTCAAGTTTTGTATTAAACCCGCAAGGTGAACTGGTTACACGTGCACCTAGCTTTCAAGAATGCCTGCACTACGCCGAATATAGTGCAGATAAAGACGCCTTTATAGTTCAGGAAATCGCACCTGAGCTTGACACTATGGCCGAGATTTATCAGGCGTTGGTAATGGCAACCCGTGACTATATCCAGCGCTCCGGCTTCCCCGGCGTTATTCTCGGGTTATCTGGCGGAATCGACTCTGCCCTGACCTTGGCTATTGCTGTTGATGCGATTGGAGCCGACAAGGTCCAGGCAGTAATGATGCCTTATACTTATACCGCACAAATTTCTGTTGAAGATGCTGCAGCACAGGCCAAGACTATGGGTGTAACTTTTGGCATTGCTGAAATCAATCCGATTGTGAATGGCTTCTTGCAGACTCTATATCCATTCTTTGGAAACAGTCCGGCAGATACGACAGAAGAAAACCTGCAGGCACGTGCCCGTGGCACTTTGCTCATGGCACTATCTAACAAGTTTGGTAATCTGGTTCTATCTACCGGTAACAAGTCTGAAGTAGCTGTAGGTTACTGTACATTGTATGGTGACATGGTAGGTGGTTTTTCGGTATTAAAAGATGTTTATAAAACTATCGTTTTCGAACTGGCCAAATATCGAAACAGTTTAAGTGAAGTACCAGTTATACCTGAACGTGTAATTACCCGTCCACCTTCAGCAGAATTAAGTCCAGATCAGAAAGATCAAGACTCTTTGCCGCCTTATGATATTCTGGATGCAATTCTTTATGCTTATATCGAAGAAGATATGAGTCAGGAAGATATTATTGCCAAAGGATTTGAACGG
The DNA here is from genome assembly GCF_000620525.1 of Acinetobacter sp. UNC436CL71CviS28. Taxonomy (NCBI): domain Bacteria; kingdom Pseudomonadati; phylum Pseudomonadota; class Gammaproteobacteria; order Moraxellales; family Moraxellaceae; genus Acinetobacter; species Acinetobacter sp. UNC436CL71CviS28. The sequence continues at coordinate 82,809 of NZ_KK211147.1, read as the reverse complement.
GCAACCGTCGAGAAGGTAATTAAACTGGTCGACCGTAACGAGTACAAACGCCGACAAGGTGCGATTGGTCCGCGGATCAGCTCACGAGCTTTCGGACGGGATCGACGTTATCCGATAGTAAATGGCTGGAAACCTGGTGTCTAATAATCAAAAGATTTATAAAATCACTCCAAATGAACTTGCTCAAGCACTTTTGCTTGAGCAGGTGAAGTTTTTAAAACAACACTATATTTATTCTAAAGATCATCCAGCTTTAAAAATTTTGATCCAGCAGCTTTATCATTATTCGGAAAAGGTGCAGCTTAAACAGGTAATCAATGTGTCTCAGCTCCATGCTGTGGTACAACGCTACGCCTTTGAAATGAATCTGGGTGCAGAAATACTGGAACTGATCGGAATAATGTCGCAAAAGCTGCATCAGTACGCCCTACAGTCGGATACTGAACTTCAAGATCTTATTTCAGATCAGCAATATCAATTCTGGCTTACAAAGCTCGTCGAGCTGACAAATGTCCGCTTATATTTACGCGACTTATTACTACAGAGTCAGCAGGTAGATGTAGTCTGTCTGCAAATGGCGACTCATATTATTGAAAGCAAGACCCCATGGTTAAACCAGTTACGTCATAGCAAATATAAAGTGCTAGGTATTCAGCAACGGGTTTTACAGTTTATGCAGGAACAGCAGCAGACTATTGAAGCCAAGCTAGAATTCAGGCTCGCGAATATAATTAAAGAACAGCTCAGTGAACTTCTGCTGCTTCCTTCAGAAGATCTATATGATATTGCAATGCATGTATGGCAGGAATTCAAATATAAGAGTCTACAAGACAGTATGTCGCAATTCACTGCAATTGATATAGAAGAGTTCTTTGTATTACTTTATGAATCTTGGCGGGAATTACGTGAAAGTAGCTATTTACAGCAACTGATCCTTGAGGGGGTAAATATTTTTTATCACTACTTCCAGGAACATTCGTTAAAAGAACTGCTGAATGCCGTAGGATTGACCCAGGATGACTTAATGAATGAAGGTTTACGCTTTATTCCATCTGTACTGCAAGCGCTCGATCAAAATGACATACTTGACCCGCTATTGCATCAGCTGTTATCACCATTTTATGCAGCACCGCACACAATAGAGCTCATCCGGCAGTATCAGGTAAACCAATAAATATATTGAAGCTTAATTTTTATAAGATTGGGCTGATGATTAATCAAAAATATTCGGCAATAATTTTTAGGCACAAAAAAAGAGACCAGACTGAGAGCCTGGTCTTTTAAAATGGTGGCTATGACGGGACTCGAACCTGTGACCCCAGCATTATGAGTGCTGTGCTCTAACCAACTGAGCTACATAGCCGTAAACTGTGTGCGCATTATCTAAACTTCATTGCCCAGCGTCAAGAACTATCTTTAATGAATGCTCAGTCTTTAAGCAAAAAGATGTGTTTTGCTGAAAAATAATACACATATTTGATTTTACGTAGAAAATAATTTGAGAACCTTATCAGGACACAACATGAAAATTAAAATGATGATCGCCAGTACTGTCTTGTCCGGATTTACAGCCTGCAGTGCGATTAGTCCAATCTTTGTAGATTATAACGGCGTACGTATGGATGTAGCCAAATGGATTAATCACCAGCAATTACTTAGTATGCAGCAAAAGCGCAGCTTGGCACAGCTCAGTCGGGCACAGCAGAAGCTTTATCGAATTGATGAAATTACAGAGAGTCAAAAACTCAGTATTGCCAAGGAGAATCAGATAGCACTGCACTGTGCTAGACAATATTTGAGTGAAAAGAAAATTACACAGCTACAGGAACAGGTCTTTGGCAAAGATCAACGCCAACAGATCTTAAATACATATACAGAAAGGTTTCCACAAATCAAACTGGATACCGGCTCAATAACCTGTGACTAGTAAAGTCCTCTACCCGCTACTCAAACGATAAAAACACAGACAAAAAAAGACCACGTTTTAGAGAACGTGGTCTATAAAAATGGTGGCTATGACGAGACTTGAACTTGTGACCCCACGCTTATCAAGCGTGTGCTCTAACCAACTGAGCTACATAGCCGAAAACTGTGCGCGCATTATCTGCATTTATCTTTAGCAGGTCAAGCTTTATTTACAGGAAAATTGTTGAAGTGAGCCTGTAAGCCGGGTTCTGTCGAGGACGGTCATTCCTCTAGGCGTACAATCACTCATACGCTCAAGCGACCTACCCGAATCCAGTACGGGCCGTACCTCAGGATTCCTATTTGGTCTTGCTTCTGGTGGGGTTTGCCATGCCGTATACTGTTACCAGATACGCGGTGCGCTCTTACCGCACCCTTTCACCCTTACCTCACGAATGAGGCGGTCTACTCTCTGCTGCACTTTCCGTCGGCTTACGCCGCCCAGGCGTTACCTGGCACCCTGCCCTATGAAGCCCGGACTTTCCTCCCCTGCTTTAGTCACGAAGACCTCCACAGCAGCGACCGTCCGGCTCACTTCGTCGCGCATAGTATCAAATTTATCTGTTAATTGCTCGCACTTTTTTGAGCAGTCAACATTTTATATTTCTGCATTAGCTCATCTTCTGTTTCCACATGGTTTGGATCATGGGGAATACAGTCGACCGGACAGAACAGCTGGCACTGAGGCTGCTCATGATGTCCGACACACTCAGTACAGAGGTCAGGATGAATTTCATAAATCATCTCCCCCATAAAGATAGCTTCATTGGGACATACGGGCTCGCATACGTCACAATTAATACATTCATCAGTAATATATAAAGACACGCTACCAACCTTGCTGATGTTTACGTTCAAAGGCTTCAACGACTGCCGGGGGTACAAACTTGTTTACATCACCTTTTAAGCGGGCAATTTCACGAACCAGTGTCGATGAAATAAAGGAATATTGTTCAGAAGGTGTTAAGAAAACTGCTTCAAACTGAGGGTCTAACTGCCGGTTCATATTAGCCAGCTGAAATTCATACTCAAAATCGGAAATCGCACGCAGTCCACGTAGTACTGCAGTTGCCTTCTGCTCATGAAAGAAATTGACCAGCAGCCCATCAAAACCCACAAACTCGACATTACTTAAATGACTTAAGGAAGCTTTCGCCAGTGCTACACGCTCCTCCAGACTAAATACCGGATTTTTATGATGTCCTATCGCAATGGCAACCACCACTTCATCAAACATCTTGGCTGCACGGGTTACCAGATCAATATGGCCATTAGTAATTGGATCAAAGGTTCCCGGGTAAATAACGCGAGCTTTAGACATCGCTTGATACTCTAATTTATTGTGCAGGGCCCTAGTTTAACAAAAACTTGATTTTTTAGCGAAGTATCCCCATCTTTTTGAAAAAACTTTCTCTTGCTGGCACTTTACGGCACAATAAGTACAACTTTGGAATTTAATGATTATGGCGAACGTAAAAGTTGTGAAAAAAAATAATGGTGGAACAATTGCGCAGAATAAACGCGCACGCCACGATTATTTTATTGAAGAAAAGTTTGAAGCCGGCATGTCGTTACAGGGTTGGGAAGTTAAATCATTACGTGCTGGACGTATGAGCCTGACAGAAAGCTATATCCTTTTGAAAAATGGCGAAGCTTATCTGTTTGGTGCCCAGATTCAGCCTTTACTTTCTGCTTCTACCCATATTGTTGCTGAAGCAACCCGTACCCGCAAGCTGCTTTTATCTAAGCGTGAAATTGAGAAATTAATGGGTGCAGTTAACCAGAAAGGTTATACCTGTGTGCCGTTGGCCTGTTACTGGAAAGGACCTTTAGTCAAACTTGAAATCGCGCTGGTTAAAGGTAAACAGCTTCATGATAAACGTGCAACCGAAAAAGACCGTGACTGGCAGCGCGACAAGGCACGTATCTTCCACAAATAAGTATCCTGCAATGAAAAAACCTCCACAACTGGAGGTTTTTTCACACCGGAAAAATTTACAAATGAGTTTGAAGTAGCGAGCACAAAGGACCTGACTGGTTTATCCTGATGATTGCATAAAAACAAATGTTGCCATACGTCCGGTCTGGGCGTTTCGCCGATATGAAAAATACTGATCAGATTGCTGATATGAGCACTGGTCGCCTCCTAGTACCATCTTTATACCTTGTTGTTGCAGAATATAACGGGCAATTGCATAAAGATCGGCATAATACTTCCCTGAGCGCCCTGATATAAAGGCCGATTCAACTTCCGCATATTTATGACAGAATGCTGCCTTGACCTCTGCACCAATTTCAAAACAGGACTGACTAATCGCCGCACCTAACCAGGCCCAACTAGGCCTGTCTTGCATGGCAGTAATGGTATTTTCAATAATACCACCTGCAAGTCCACGCCAACCCGCATGCAGATTGGCAACTTCAGTGCCTTGTGCATTTCCCATCACTACAGGCAAGCAGTCTGCTGTCATCATCATCAAGGCATGAGCTTTCTTCTGGGTAATTAAACCATCACCAATAAGAGCTTCGAATGGAAGTGCTTCATTAATCGTATGACAGATCGTGCTATGAGTTTGAGTCATCCATGTGATTTTATCTACACCATAGCCTGCCAGTCCTTCCAGCAAAATCATCCGGTGAGCTTGTACTCGCTGCGTATCATCCTGCACGTGCAAAGCCAGATTAAAGCCCGCAAGTTCCGGTTTTTCTGAAGCTAATGTACCTGGATGCCGGATACGTGTCTGTCCTGCATATACACCTGATGGAAGCCCTGAAACAAACTGCATGTTAAATTTCCCGTGTTAATGAATTAATAAGCAGCATTCTCTTGACGAAGTACTTCAATTAAATGCTTAAAGTCTTCAGGCCACGGCGCCTCAAACATCATATTCTCGCCTGTACGCGGATGAACCAGACCAAGCTTGGCAGCATGTAATGCCTGCCGCTTAAAACTGCGCAAAGTATCAGCCAGCTCTTCAGAAGCTCCGGCAGGTACACGTACCCGGCTCATATAGACCGGGTCACCAACCAAGCCATAACCGATATAACTAAAATGGACCCGGATCTGGTGAGTACGACCGGTTTCAAGCTGCGCCTGAACACGGGTAAAGTCTTTAAATCGCTCTTTCACGTTATAGTGAGTAACCGCTTCTTTACCACCCGGTAATATGGCCATTTTAACGCGATCGACAGGATGGCGTTTGATTGGCTCATCGATGGTTCCACCGGCTACAATATTTCCATAAACAACTAAATCATAAATCCGGTAGACAGTCTTTTTTGCCAACTGTTTGCTTAAAGAGAACTGGGCCTCAAGGTTTTTTGCAACCACCAGCAGACCGCTAGTATCTTTATCAATCCGATGGACCAGTCCGGCACGGGCCAGTTCATTAGATTTCGGATAATGGTAAAGCAGCGCATTGACCAGAGTACCCGACCCATTTCCTGCACCTGGATGTACGACCATTCCTACGGTTTTATTGATGACAATAATGTCATCATCTTCATAAATAATATCAAGCGGAATATTTTCCGGCTGGCTGGCAGTCTGAATTTCCAGCTCTGCCTCAAGCGTAAGCAGCTCATTGCCCTCACACTTGTATTTAGGTTTGACATTGTTACCATTTACTAACAAATGGCCGTCTTTAATCCATTGCTTAAGTTTCTCTCTGGAAAATTCATTCCAGACCAGTGCTGCTGCTTGGTCAATACGCTGCCCGAGATAGCTTTCATCCAATTGAAACTGCAACGATAAACGTGTTGCAGTCGGCTCTGAAGTATGGTTATCTGCATCCTCAGAATCTTCAAGTAAATTGAAATCAGTTTCAGGGAAAGTAGAATTAGAAGATTGTGCTGAAGTCATTTGATCATCGAGACAAAAGTGGTTTAATAGCGCAATTGTAGCTCATTGCCCGATTAACAGAGGAGTTTTTATGTCGCTACCACGTTATAAAGTTACGATGCTTGCTTTATCTTTAGGCATAGCATCTGCATTAGTGGGCTGTAGCAGCAATCCAAAAAAAGAAGTTGTCGATACTGGCCCACAGTCAAGCGAACAGGTTTATTTCAATAAAGCCGAACGTGCGCTTGAACGTGGTCAATATTCTGATGCTGCAAAACAGCTAGAGGCACTGGACACCTACTTCCCGACCGGACAATATGCGCAGCAGGCACAACTTGAGCTGCTTTACGTTAAATTCCAGCAAAAAGATTATGAAGGGGCGATTGCTCTGGCTGAACGTTTTATCCGTTTAAATCCACAGCACCCTAATGTTGACTACGCTTATTACGTACGTGGTGTAGCTAACATGGAACAGAATTATGATGGCTTGCTGCGTTATACTTCTTTGCAGCAATCACACCGTGATGTTAGCTATTTAAAAGTAGCTTACCAAAACTTTGTTGATTTTATTCGTCGCTATCCAAGCAGTCAGTATGCAGTAGATGCTGCACAGCGCATGAAGTTTATTGGTCAGGAACTGGCTGAAAATGAAATGAACGTAGCACGCTATAATCTAAAGCGTAAAGCTTGGGTTGCTGCTCTGGAGCGGGCGCAGTGGGTAGTTGAACATTATCCGCAGACTCCTCAAATTCCAGAAGCTCTAGCTACCATGGCTTACGCTTATGACAAGCTGGGTGATCAGGCTTCATCACAGCAGTATGTAGACGTCTTAAAACTAAACTATCCGGAACTGGTGCGTAGTAATGGCAGTGTAAACCTGCGTGCCGCCCGCAAAGATGCCAGCCTGCTTAACCGCGCCACACTGGGAATTTTTGGCCGTGAAGCCAAAAACAGTACTGCAAGTGAAGTATCGCAGGAAACCTCTAGTCATTCTTCAGAAGAACGTAGCTGGCTCAACCGTCTGAGCTTAGGTATGCTCGGTAAATCTGAAAATGGACAGCAACATACACCAATGCTCGCCAAACCACCGGCTGATATAGCTACAGAAACTCCAAACGAATAATCTCGACCAGATGGTCGCTTTTTTCGGGGGGGAAAGTTAAAATACTTTCCCCCTTCTCTTTTTCAGTAAAGACGGCTAGATTCTGTACAGGACTGTTTAGTTCAAGTGATAGCAACTGAATAGTGCTTAAAGCAAGACTTCAGGTCAGCGTTTTTATGGTTAAAGTATATAAAATAATGGCTTTTTCTTATGGCAATTCCACAGCATACGATTGATCAGATCCTGGATCGTACTGATATTGTTGATCTGATTGGCCAACGCGTAAAACTTAAAAAAACCGGACGGACTTATTCTGGCTGTTGTCCTTTTCATCAGGAAAAGTCACCTTCTTTCCATGTCTACCGTGACAAGCAGTATTACCACTGCTTTGGCTGTCAGGCCAACGGCAATGCTATACGTTTTTTAATGGATATCGACAGCCGTAATTTTGTTGATGTTATGAAAGACCTAGCAAACCAGACTGGTATTGAACTACCAAAAGACAATCAGGACAATAAGCGTCTGTCCTATAAACGTGAAATCAAAAAAGTTAGCAAGCCGGTTCAGGCTCCTGCCGCGCAGGCTAAAGAACAGATCCAGTCTCCTATCACAAATACACCTTATACTCCGATTGATCCTTTCGCTGAATTTCAGAGTTTTGATCCGTTTGAACAATTTGAAAATGTGACAGATGTGCAAGTACAGGAAGGTAACCTGTATGACCTGCTAGAGAATATTGCTCAGTTTTATGAACAGCAGTTACCTAAAAGCCAAAGCGCACAATTTTACTTTAAACAGCGCGGCTTAAGCCAAGATACAGTCCAGTTCTGGCGCTTGGGCTATGCACCAGAGGACTGGCAGCATCTGGAAAAGGCATTCCCCTATGATATTGAAGGTCTGAAACAGCTAGGGCTGATTCGCTCTAGTGAGAGCGGACGTGACTTTGACTTACTTCGTGACCGGGTTATTTTTCCAATCCGGGACAGTAAGGGCCGTGTAGTCGGTTTTGGGGGGCGCGCATTAAATGATGAGATCAAACCCAAATATATTAACTCGCCAGATTCCGAAGTCTTCCATAAAAATCAGTTATTGTACGGCCTTTATGAAGGTCGCAAGCAAAAAGCTCAAGACTGGTTAATGGTCGAAGGCTATATGGATGTTATCGCATTGCAGCAATACGGGATTAGCGGCGCAGTAGCAACTCTTGGAACAGCCAGCAATACTGAACATCTTAATATTTTATTCAGACAGAATAACCGGATTACGATTGCCTTTGATGGGGATGCTGCAGGTCAAAAGGCAGCCCGGCGAACACTGGAAATTGCTCTGCCTTTATTAAATGATGGCCGTGAACTGAAATTTTTTGTTTTACCCGACCAGCATGATCCCGATTCTCTGATCCGTCGTGAAGGACTGGAAAATTTTCAGCGTTTACTTGAACAGGCTCCCCTATTATCCGATTTTGTATTTGCACATCTCACGCAACAGCGAGATGTTTCTTCACCTGAGGGTAAAAGTCAGGTAATGGGCGAGCTCAGGGAGCTTACCGACCTGTTACCTAAACAGGGATCATTTCGCTATCTGCTCACTCAGTCATTTAAAGAAAAGCTCGGCCTAGGCAAGCGTTTTACTCCGAAACTTAGCAATGATGCATCACTCTCTTTTAATATCCGCACCAAGGATGAAGATTTCGCCATCGCTATGCTGATACGGCATCCTTATCTGTATATTCACTTTGAAACTCTGCGTGCTTTTATTCATCCGGATGAATTGCTGGCACAAATACTGGCAATATTAGATAAAATCTTTGATGAACTACCGGATGATCAGGAACTGGCTGTCTATTATGTGCTTGGCGCGTGCAGTATGTATTGTCATGCGGTTGCGGATATTTTACAGCGTACCAATATTGAAAGCCTGATTCCGGCACCAGAAATGGCAGACAAGCTTGCTAAAGAATATGCCTTGGGCCTGCAGGAAAAATACTTAAAACAGAAACTAAAATCACCCATTTCACTTATTGAATCACGCAATCTGCGGCAGCAACTCAATGAACTGACCAAGAAAATCAGCTTAAGACTATTGCATTCATAAGGTTTAAGCTGTTTTCAAATTATTTTTTAAGTTTACGCTGACGGTCAAATATCCCCTGCAAACCGTCCTGTAACCACTCAAAACATGAGGGATCTTCTTCCTGAGCTGCCTGCTTTAGCAGAATTGAAGTCGGATGTAATAATTTCTGAGTGAGACGATGGGAAAAGTTTTGCAGGACTTCAGCTGCATCTTTTCCGGCCTGCAAATGCTCCAGCGCCAACCGCAACTCATATTCAGTCAAGTGCTGGCCCTGTTCACGATAAGCAGCGATAGTACTGCCAGCCTGCTGGACCTTTTGATGGGTAATAAGCTGGGTCGCCAGCTGGTTAACCATAATTTCAGCTTCAACCGCAGCCTGACGTCGCTGGGCAAGGTTCTCATCAATAACACTTTGCAGGTCATCAACGCCATACAGATATACACCATCTAGTGACGCGACTTTTGGCTCAATATCACGCGGAACAGCCAGATCTACCATTAACATCTGCTGGTAGCGCCGTTTTTTTAATGCTGTTTTCACATCACGATAAGAAATTACCTGATACAGGCTGCCTGTACAGCTTGAGATTACATCAGCACGGTACAAGTTACTGGCCAGTTCCGAAAATTCCAGAATTTCGACCTCTACCTGATGAGCAATCTCCTGCGCCAAATTCTCTGCCCGCTCGCGACTACGATTACAGATCAGGATTTTACCTACACCCATTTCAGCTAGGTGTTTAGCTACTAAACTGTTCATCTCTCCAGCAGCCACAACCATTACAGTCAACTCTTGTGGCTGGCTAAAGACCTGCAGGGCAAGCTGAGCAACTGCATAACCCATAGAGACTGCATGACTACCTACAGCAGTCTCCGAACGTACACGTTTAGCTGCATAGAAGGCATATTCAAAAATGCGGTTTAGTGCCGGTGAAACCATATGGGCTTCTTTTGCAATCGATAGTGCCTGTTTTACTTGACCCAGAATTTGCGGTTCACCCAACATTAAAGAGTCTAAACCGCTGGCAACACGCATCAAGTGAGTAATCGCCTGAGCGTCTTCATAACGGTAAGTATGTTTGATGAGCTGATTGACATCTAAACCATTTGCATGGGCGAGCCAGTCCAATACCATATCAGCATGCTCTGCCATGGCATAGACTTCTGTTCGGTTACAAGTCGAGACCACCACCATATCATTCAAGACAGGATGCTGACTTTGCTCGGCAAATAAAGCATTTAACCGCTCAGGGTTAAAAGCGATCTGTTCTCGCAACTCTACAGAAGCAGTTTGATGGTTGACCCCTAATGCAAAGAAAGACATATCAGATCATCATTTCACTAAATTTATGTTATTGTGCAACATCGGTGTCATAAAAAGCATTAGCTGGATCAATAAAAATTGCGTCAAATCAATAGCCGACTATCCGGCATGACTATACGGCGATATTCTACCACAGTCTTACTGGTAGGTAGCATAGCCTCGACCGCTCATCTTAGGGCATCGGGCGATATTTATCATGAAAATCCTAACTATAATGCTTTAAAACAAAGCATGATTGCCGAATTTGCACTCGCTTATGGCGATATTCCTACTGCGTTGCATAACTATACTGTACTGGCCATTAAAAGTAATTCAACCACTATCAAACAGCGTGCCCTGAATGTTGCCCTCGAACAGAATGATCTGAAAGCAGCCTTAGACATCGCGACACACTGGGTAGTTCAGGAACCTCAAGATGTCCCGGCTTTATTTTATCTGGCCCATATTTCTCTAAAAGCGCATGAATATGAGCTTGCCGCCGATACCCTGAATAAAATTCTTAATATTGATCCAAATGCTGATCTGGAACAGATTCTGGCAGGGATTGCTCCAGAGCTTCCAGAAGATCGCGAGATACTTTTAAATGCCTTACGTAGCAGTAAGGAAAAAAATAATCCTTCTATTCTGGTTTTAATCGCTGGCCTGGAAGCACAAAATGGTCAGCTAGAGCAGGCTTTAGTGACTATCAATCAGGCACTGCGCAAGCGGCCCAAAGTGACTGGTTTTATTCTGATGAAGGCCAACCTGTTAATGGCTCAGAATGACCAGCTAGCAGCCCAGCAATGGCTGGAAAAATCAAGCCGTAAACAGAAATATAATTTGGATATCCGGCTGGCAGAGGTCCGCTTTCTGGTCAAATCCAATCAGGCCGAATCAGCCTTAAAAAAGCTTCAAGGTATTTTAAAACAGTGGCCAGATGCTGAAGAAGCATTATTTATTGCCGGATTAACCAGTATTGACCTCAAACAATATGAGCAGGCAGAAAAATATCTGGTAGAGCTACGTTATTCTGATCAGTATCAGAATGAGGCCTATTACTATTTGGCAGTAAATGCCGAGCGGAAACAGCATTACGAAACAGCGAAAGCTTATTATCGTCTGGTGGACGGTAGTCTATACACTGTATCGCGGCGGAATCTGGTCACTATTTTTGAAAAGCAAAACCAGCTGAATGATGCCTTGCGTTTTCTTACTCAGGAACGTGTCAATTATCCACAGCATGCCAGTTTTTTATACCAGGTTCAGGCAGAAATCTTGAAAAAGACGGGAAATAAAAAAGCAGCGCTGGCCTTACTTGATGAAGCAGTTAAAAACCTGCCAGATGACCCGGAGCTGATCTATGCCCAAGTCTTATTGCTTGATCCTTTTCAAGACCGGGAAAAACTGGACCAGACACTCAAACATTTGCTGGAAATAGAACCAAATAGTCCAACTTACCTGAATGCATATGCTTACACTCTCGCTCTGCAAAACCGGCGTCTAAATGAAGCGCGCCAGTATGCAGAGCATGCACTTGAGTATGCTCCGGAACAAGCCTCAATACTCGACACACTCGGGTACGTCTGCATATTGCAAAATGATTATGATACTGCCGTCCGGGTACTGGCCAAGGCCTACAGTCTAAGTCAGAACCTGAAAATTGGCGTACGCTACGCTAAAGCACTTTATATGCAGGGTTCACTCACAAAATTTAGTGAAGTGTTAAAACAGCTTAAACAAAAATATCATAATGATCCGCAATTGGATCAGTTAGATGCGTTATTGTTACCTCAACAATTTAAATAGAGTTAAACTTTCATGCGTTCTTTTTCTAAACTGGGACTCGCTTTGTGCGCTACGGCAACTCTGGCTTTTACCGGCTGTCAGCAATATACACAACCTCAAAATCCGGTTAACACCCAGCCAGAAAACAATCAATTTAATCTACAGGGAAAAATTGGGGTAAAAACTCCCAAGCAGTCAGGGAGTGCATTTTTTAACTGGGAACAGCAGCAGGATAATTTTGATATTGAACTGACGGGAATCTTAGGCGTAGGCAGAACACAAATTCAAGGCCGTCCGGGAGAAGTCACGCTGAATAGTGCAAAGACAGGCCTGATTCGCGCAACAACACCTGAAGAGCTATTGGAGCGTGCTACTGGATGGCAGGCACCGATTACTCACCTCGTACACTGGGTCCAAGGCAGACCGGCAAGCTTGAATGCTAAAATTAAAAAAGATGAACAGCAACGGATCAGTACCATTCAGGAACAGGACTGGAATGTCGAATTAAGCTATAATGGCAGTGCCCAACAACCTAATAAACTGATTTTAAAACAGCCACTTGCTGATGGCCAAGAAAACCGTATTACAATGCTAATCCAGAATCGCTAATCTGTTTTCAGCTGTGGTATTTAGTATGATCCGAGTTCCTTCACCCGCTAAACTTAACCTGTTTTTACATATTACAGGTCGTCGTGAAAATGGCTACCATGAGTTACAGAGTATTTTTCAACTAATTGACCTATATGACTGGTTGGAATTTGAAGTCAACATGACTGGAAAAATTCACATTGAAGGTCTAGGTAATGTACAGCTTGAACAGAATCTAATCTACAAAGCTGCATTATTACTTAAATCACACACTAAAAATTCTTCTGGTGTACAGATCAAAATTGAGAAAAATATTCCGATGGGTGCAGGATTAGGTGGAGGATCATCCAATGCTGCCACTACACTGATTATATTAAATCAGCTCTGGGATTGCGGTTTAACAATTGAACAGTTGGCTGAATATGGTGCACATCTTGGTGCGGATGTACCTGTTTTTGTATATGGTCACAACGCTTGGGCGGAAGGAATTGGAGAACAGTTAAGTTTCATTAACTTAGAATCGAAACAATACATAGTGCTCAAACCTGACTGTTTTATCAGCACTCAACTGCTTTTTTCACAAAAAACATTGACAAGAAATACGAAGCCCACTACATTTTGCGCCTATCAGTTAAAGCCATCTGCTTTCGGAAATAACTTTGAGCCACTGGCCAGAAGTTTATATCCAGAGGTTGATGAAGCCATGCGTTATCTCGATCAATTCGGTACTGCACGGCTTACAGGTACAGGTGCTTGTGTTTTCACTGAACTGACTTCTGACATGAAGCCAGACGATATTTTAAAGAATGCACCATGTAAAGCTTACCTGGTTCATAGTTTAGATGAGTCTCCATTGTGTCAGTTGAAAGTAAATTGATAGGGGCGTCGCCAAGTGGTAAGGCAGCGGGTTTTGATCTCGCCATCCGTTGGTTCGAATCCAGCCGCCCCTGCCAT
>NZ_KK211147.1:0-69108 GCF_000620525.1 Acinetobacter sp. UNC436CL71CviS28 | reverse complement strand
TAGGGGCGTCGCCAAGTGGTAAGGCAGCGGGTTTTGATCTCGCCATCCGTTGGTTCGAATCCAGCCGCCCCTGCCATTTTCCTGTAAAAAGATAGAACGTTCATTTGCAAGTTCGTGTTAATTTACCTTGACATAACCATGCAAAAATATTAAAGTTCTGCCGCATTAGGGGTATCGCCAAGTGGTAAGGCAGCGGGTTTTGATCCCGCCATTCGTTGGTTCGAATCCAGCTACCCCTGCCATCTCATTCCATACATGCCAACCGCCAAGGGTGCTTCATGCCCAATCTTGTCGTTTTTAGTGGAAACGCTCATCCACAATTCGCTCAAAAAGTCGTAAGCCATTTACACATTCCGTTGGGAGCTGCTTCTGTAGGCCGTTTCTCTGATGGTGAAATTGCAGTAGAAATTACTGAAAATGTACGTGGTAAAGACGTCTTTATTGTTCAGCCTACCTGTGCACCGACCAACGATAACCTGATGGAAATTCTGGTTATGGCTGATTCATTGCGCCGTGCAAGCGCTGGTCGTATTACTGCTGTCATTCCTTACTTCGGTTATGCTCGTCAAGACCGTCGTCCACGTTCTGCTCGTGTGCCTATTACTGCTAAAGTTGTTGCTGACATGCTCACCACTGTCGGTATAGACCGTGTAGTGATGATTGACCTGCATGCCGACCAGATCCAGGGTTTCTTCGATATTCCTGTAGATAATATCTATGGTACCCCTGCACTGCTTGCTGATCTTCGTCAACAGTCACATCATAACCTGATGGTGGTTTCACCTGACGTAGGTGGTGTTGTACGTGCACGCGCAGTTGCAAAACAGATGGGTGATATCGATCTGGCCATTATTGACAAGCGTCGTCAAAAAGCCAATGAATCACAGGTAATGCATCTGATTGGTGATGTAAAAGACCGTGATTGTGTCATTGTTGATGACATGGTTGATACTGCCGGTACGCTTTGTAAAGCAGCTGATGCATTGAAAACTTTCGGTGCCCGTAAAGTGGTTGCTTATGCAACTCACCCGGTATTATCTGGTAAGGCTCTTGAAAACCTGAAGAACTCTGTGATTGATGAGCTGGTCGTATGTGACACAATTCCTCTTTCACAAGAAGCACTTGAGCTTGGCAAAATTCGTCAGGTATCGGTAGCTAGCATGGTTGCTGAAACAATTCGTCGTATCAATAATGAAGAATCTATTAGCGCAATGTTCGATAGTTACTTATAATAGCGCAGATTTTTTATAAACCCTGGCATAAGCTGGGGTTTTCTATTCACCAGACTGGTCGCAAGTCTGGTTTAACTTAAACTCAATGAGGAATATCTCATGGCTAATTTTACATTAAACGCTCAAGCGCGTGCTGCAGACGTACAAGGGAAAGGTGCGAGCCGCCGCCTTCGTCATGCTGCTCAACTTCCAGCAATTATCTATGGTGGTGATGCTGAACCTGTAGCAATTACCCTAGAACTTCGTCAGCTTGTAAAAGCTTTAGAAAACAATGCTTTTTTTGAAGAAGTTATTGAAATTGTTGTAGGCGACAAAACTGAAAGCGTAAAAATTCAAGCGCTTCAGCGTCACCCAGCTAAAAATACACCTATGCACGCTGATTTTAAACGCGCATAAGTGCTAAAAGGCAAAATTAGTGTCTAACATTTCACTGATTATTGGTTTGGGCAACCCAGGTACTGAGTATGCCCAAACCCGCCATAATGCCGGATTCTGGTTTGTCGAACGTCTGGCAGAACAATATGGTATTACTCTTAAAAATGATCCTAAATTCCATGGAATTAGCGGTCGTGGTCAAATCGAAGGACAAGATATCCGACTCTTGTTACCCACTACATTTATGAACCGTTCGGGGCAGAGTGTGGTACCCTTCGCAAAATTCTATCAAATTACTCCCCAGTCAATGCTAGTAGCGCATGACGAACTCGATATGAATCCTGGTATTATCCGGCTGAAAACAGGTGGTGGCCACGGCGGACATAACGGGCTTCGGGACATTACTCCGCATACCGGTCCTGACTTCCATCGTTTGCGTATTGGTATTGGACATCCAGGTTCTAAAGAGCGTGTTTCAGGACATGTCCTCAGCAAAGCCCCGCGCAGTGAGCAAGAGCTTATGGATGATGCGATTAGCCATACATTAAGTAAAATCAAGTTACTGGTTAATGGTGAAATACAGCAGGCCATGAACCAGATTAATGCTTACAAACCGGGCTGATAAAAACCTGCATTACTGAATAATCCATCTTGCCTTGACGCTCATTTAAGAGCAAAATGCGCAGCAGTTGCTTTATTGCACTCTGTATCAAGTGATTGATTTAACCCTAAGACCTATCCTGGTCGACCAAGGAGACGCTAGCCATGCTATCTCGTTTATTAAAATGCAAAATTCATCGTGCGGTAGTAACTCATGCTGAACTTCATTATGAAGGTTCTTGTGCAATTGATGGCGTTCTGATGGATCTAGCTGGCATCCGCGAATATGAAGAAATCCATGTATGGAACGTAACTAATGGCAAACGCTTTGCCACTTATGCAATTCGTGGTGAAGAAAACTCAGGGATTATCTCTGTAAATGGCGGTGCAGCCCATCAGGCAGATGTTGGAGATTTAGTTATCATTGCCACCTTTGGTGATTTTACCGAAGTTGAAGCCAATGCGCATAAACCGCGTCTCGTCTATGCCAATCCTGACAATACGGTAAATCACACTGCTAACTGTATACCGGTTCAGGTCGCTTAAAGTAAAAAAGATAATCTTAAAAAGCCCATGTATGGGCTTTTTTATATTTATAGCTGCACTTTACAGAAAAAGTATCTTAAATTTCATACAGTAATAACATACCCAAAAGGCATTTAGACTAATTTATTCTAAATATAGAACCGATCGTTCTATAGAAAAACATGATTATTCACTTAAAATTGCATTATAATTGAGCTACATCGCTTCAGGGCGGGGTGAAATTCCCCACCGGTGGTAAAGTTGTTTCAATATAAAATCAGCAAGCCCACGAGCGTATTACCTATTTAAAGTACTACGCAGATTTGGTGCAATTCCAAAGCCGACGGTATAGTCCGGATGAAAGAAGACGAGATTACCCTTATGTATATTTATATAGGGGTCGTTATATATTTCATATCTGTCCTGAAATGTTCCACTGTATTTTCATTTACGTGAGCGTTTCATATGTCTAGTTTAATTCAACCCGAACTGTTTTTTTCCGCTTTATCTCCTGCTGAGCAACGTATTCAGCAAGCTCTAGAAGATATTCGCCAGGGTAAGCCTGTACTGGTCATGGATGATTTTGACCGGGAAAATGAAGCTGATCTGATTGTAGCTGCTGAAACCCTCAATGTTGAAACCATGGCTCGCATGATTCGCGATGGTTCTGGCATCGTCTGTTTATGTCTTACCGAACAAGCTGCAGATCACTTAGAACTTTCGCCAATGGTGAAGCACAATTCCAGCCATTTTCATACTGCTTTTACAGTAACTATTGAAGCAGCTCAGGGGGTGACGACTGGCGTTTCAGCAAAAGACCGGGTAACTACTATTCATGCTGCAATTAAAGACGGCGCTGTGGCAAGTGATTTAAATCGTCCTGGCCATGTTTTTCCCTTGCGCGCACGAGACGGCGGTGTGCTGGTTCGTCGCGGACATACCGAAGGTAGTATAGATCTGGCACGTATGGCTGGCCTTAAACCGGCAGGGGTGTTATGTGAGCTGACCAATCCTGACGGAACTATGGCTACAGGTATTCAGGTACTGGCATATGCCCAGACTCATCACCTTACCGTAATTACCATAGAAGAGCTGGTTCAATACCGCATGCAACATCAAATCTAAAACTTAACAGACTTTTAGAATAGCCTCTCAGGAGGCTTACTCATCATCTTCCATATACAGCAGATTTTGTCGTATATCCCCTGCCCGTAACCAAGCCAGTTCATAACTGGCTTTAGCCAAAGCCAATACTTTTTGCTCAAATAGTTGCCATAATGGTTTGATCTGCTCAGCACTGATACCCAAACCACTCTCTTCAGCCAGATTCTTATTTTTTTCACAGATTTTAAGTGCATGGTATAACTTGCGTCCCTGACTTGCATTTTCCAGCAGACGTACCCGTTTTGATAAAACGAACTCCTCGACTTGTGCCAGCTGGGCCATCGGGAGCATAGGTACTAAAATCTGGTCCAGCTGGGCATCGAGTCGTTGCCACACTGCCATACGCTCTTCAACCGTATACGTATTCCACTGGATCACTTCATGATTAAAACGCCGGCACCCCCGACAGACCTGATCACCAAATACAGTTGAACAACGTCCAGCACATGGTGTCAGGGATGGGATACGGCGTTCAGTATTCAAGACAGGCTCCTTTCAATAAAAACCATAACAGCCATATGGTTTTCTCGCTTCTTCATAAAATTCGCGCTAAAATACGCGCCTTAATTTCCTATCTTAATACATTTGGAGTCTTCCATGAACGCTACTGTA
The DNA here is from genome assembly GCF_000620525.1 of Acinetobacter sp. UNC436CL71CviS28. Lineage (NCBI taxonomy): Bacteria > Pseudomonadati > Pseudomonadota > Gammaproteobacteria > Moraxellales > Moraxellaceae > Acinetobacter > Acinetobacter sp. UNC436CL71CviS28. The sequence goes on along the minus strand of NZ_KK211147.1, from coordinate 64,600 downwards.
GAACAGCTTGCACCTGTAGAACAGCAAGCGACCACTGACTGGGTTGTTGCCGCACTATATCAATTTAAAGAAGTCCAAGATCCAGCCGATCTTCAGCAGCGTCTTCTTGATCTGGTACAAGCTATGAACTTATGTGGGACTCTTATTGTAGCAGGAGAAGGTATTAATGGGACTGTAGCAGGCGACCGCAATGCTATTGATACTCTTCATCAGTTTTTGCTGGGCGAAGGGTTTAACGAAATGGAATATAAAGAGTCCCATAGTGCGGACAAACCATTTCGTAAGATGAAAATCAAGCTAAAAAAAGAAATCGTAACGCTCGGTGTACCGGTAAAACCACGTGACCTGGTCGGCCATTATCTTGACCCGAAAGAATGGAATGAGCTCATTGCACGCGATGATGTAATTCTGATTGATACACGAAACGACTATGAGTATAAGGCGGGTACATTTAAGGGCGCAATTGACCCTAAAACCGAAACCTTCCGTGAATTTCCCGAGTACGTAAAAAAGAACCTTGAACAGCATAAAGACAAAAAAATTGCAATGTTCTGTACCGGGGGCATTCGATGTGAAAAATCAACTTCATTACTTTTACAAGAAGGTTTTAATGAGGTTTACCATCTCAAAGGCGGTATTTTAAAATATCTAGAAGAAACACCACCGGAAGAAAGCCTCTGGGAAGGTGAATGTTTTGTCTTTGATGGGCGTACTGCTGTTACTCATGGCGTGGAAGAAGGACAGCACAGTAAATGCCATGCATGTGGATGGCCATTAACGCCTGAAGAAATTGAACTGCACAGCTATGAACATGGCGTATCTTGCAAGTACTGTATAGATAAAACAACAGAAAAACAGAAGGCAGGTTTCCGTATGCGTCAGTCTCAAATTGCTGCAGCAAAACGTAAACGTCTATAATTCTTTAATGTAATCTATATGTTAAAAACCGCATTAGTTTTGATGCGGTTTTTACGTTTTATCACATTCACTCGCAAACCCGCTATAGTTTTCTACATTTTCACTATCTGAAGCTTATTGTATTGCTCATTGATCTTGCTAATCTACACACTGTTAGATTTTGTTACCTTCTATTCACCATAAAAAATTTATAAGTCTATAGATATTACTCTTATAGGCAAATATGTGAATAAAACCATTCAGATTCATTTGCAGGAAGGCCAGATTTATGGAAATTAGTGAGCATACTGAATATCCAGCTTCTTCAAGCATCCATTCTTTACAGTCTAATCAGATTCAGGCTGAGCTAGAAAAACAACCCCATATTTTTATAGTCTTATTAGGTGCAATGATCGGTATCATCTTTGCGCTGTTTATTGCCTATCATTTGAAAGGAATGTTTCTTTCCTTACTCTGTATTGGTACGCTGCCTTTGTGTTTTGCCTACTTCTTGCGAAAAGTCTATATTCATACTTTAGTCAATTATCAGGAATAAACTCATCTACTTACATGATTTAGACAGAATAAAATAAAAGATTGGTTTTCACTGCAAAGTATAAATACCTAAACTGAATGACGTGAGCTGATCTATGAATCTTGATGAGTGGGTTATTTCAATCATGGAACAGTTAGGCTATCTGGGAATAGCCTTACTGATGTTTCTGGACAACATTTTTCCTCCTATCCCTTCTGAAGTTATTATGCCGTCTGCCGGTTATGTGGCGTCAAAAGGTGAATTGCTTTTAGTGGGTATCATTATTGCTGGTAGCTGTGGTTCATTACTGGCAGCGGCCCTACTCTACTGGATTGGCAGAAAAATTCCTCAGGACAGACTGCTTGATCTGGTAGACCGGTACGGTAAATATCTTTTCATCAAGAGAGCTGATGTTATTAAAGCCTTGAAATGGTTTGAACATTATGGGCATCGGATTGTATTCTTGGGTCGCATGGTACCTGCCGTACGCTCACTGATCAGCATTCCCGCAGGTATGAGCCGAATGCCATTCTGGAAGTTCATGCTTTATAGCGGGCTGGGCACAGTGATCTGGACGACATTTCTTGCATGTGTGGGTTTCTATCTGGGTGAAAATCAGGACAAGATGCATGCGCTGATGAGTAATGTCGGCAATATGGTCTTGGCTATTGTTGTGATTATTGCACTCTGTTTTGTATTTAAGTGCTACTGGAAGAAAAAACATTTCTCTTAGCAGCATTTTTTATCATAGCCGAACTTTCACAGCTGTAATTTTAGTCTGCTAAATTTTGACGAAATTCCCTGTGAATTATAACTATACTCATGATAATTATCTGATTCTGGCAAAAAACTATAAAAAAACACCCTGCATGAGGGTGTTTTTCTTTAAGAGAAACTATTCTGGCGTATGGTACATCAGATAGAGTTCATTGAGATTCTCTGGAATTTCCTCTGCCAATTCATCCATCAACTGGCCATTACGACGGAAAGATTCCATCTGCGGATCTTCTTCATCAACGCCACTGAACACCATAATCGGCAAGGTTAAGTCTACCAACTGATCTTCAAACTCTGGCGTAAACCAGGCTTCCTCATTTAAGAACATGGCATCGACAAAACCAACTGACCAGTCGCCCAAGCTGGATTCTACATCAGCTTCCTCAATTTCAAAGGGAAACTCGATACCCTCTTCATTGGCAAGATTTTGCTGAAGTGAAGTCAACCAGAGCTTGATTTGGGTAATAATTTCTGCTGGCACTTTCTTGTGATTATTATCAAACAGCTCTTCAAGCCAGCGATCAAACTTCGGGCCAACCGCAATAGCACATAAAAAACCGTGAGTTGCTGCAAAATCTAGACCATACTCATTTTGGTCACCATCTAGATACTCGCTCAACAGGTCTAAATCTAAAGCACTCATCTTGAATCCAAATTAATAAATTAAGCCTAGAATAGCATTTCTCGACGGGATGCCCAATCGGGTTTATTCGTCATCGTCGAGATCATCGTCATCAAAGTCGTAATCAAAATCTTTCAGTTCTCGTTCCAGGCGACGTTGAGCTAGCAGGTCATCGATCAGACGACGTTTTTCCAATGATTCTTTTGCGCTGATTTTACTCGACGCCTCATCAAAGCTGACATCATCATCACCGTAGTTATCATCTAATTCAAAATCTGTAGAAGACACTAAAACTACCTCGTAGTAGAAAAATGTGAATGGGCCTAGGCGCTATTTATCTTTCTTCATTTTAATTGTCAAGATTTATTTGTTTTTTTTGAGAATTCCAGTTAAATAACTCTTTTTTTTAACGGCAAAATTGTGTATTTATGGAGGACTAACTGAGTGATGGGTTTAACCTGACAAAATTTAGGCCATTCACTTGAAAAAAATAATTTTAGCCCAACATTCAACAATAATTGTGAAATGAAATCTATTTATAAAATCATGCTTGACTGATCAAATCAGAAAATTTTGATGCGATTTGTGCTATCATGCACGGTTTTTCACTGCCACAGATTCAACGAAGAGTAAGCAAAGATGAGCGATATGCATTCCCCTACTTCTCAAGTAGCGGCTCTGATTAGCCGAGGCAAAGAACAAGGTTACCTAACTTACGCTGAGGTTAACGATCATCTCCCAGACTCAATCACTGAAAGTGAACAGATTGAAGACATTATCCAGATGCTTCAGGATGTGGGTATTCCTGTACACGAACGTGCTCCTGAATCTGATGATGCGATGTTTGAGGATAACGCCGAAGCTGCCGATGAGGTAGCCGAAGAAGAAGCTGCAGCTGTTCTTGCTTCAGTTGAAAATGAGCCAGGCCGTACTACAGACCCTGTACGTATGTATATGCGCGAAATGGGTACTGTCGAGCTTTTAACCCGTGAAGGCGAGATTAGCATTGCTAAACGTATTGAAGAAGGTATTCGCGACGTTCTTCACTCTATTGCTTACTGGCCAAATGCAGTTGAAGTTGTATTAAAAGAATATAAAGATTATCAAGAAGGCGAACGTCGTCTGGCCGATATTCTTTCAGGCTATCTTGATCCGGAATCTGATGAAGAAATTCCTGAAGTGATAGAAGATGCTGTACTGGAAGAAGATGAAGATGAAACTGCTTCGAAATCGACCAAGGAAGTTAAACTTGATGACGATGAAGAAGAAGAGGAAGAATCTGAATCAGATGATGATTCAGAAGCAGATTCGGGCCCGGATCCTGAAATTGCCAAAGTTCGTTTCACCGAGCTTGAGACAGTCTGGCAAGAAACTAAGTCAGTAATTGAAAAGCATGGTCGTGATAGTGCAGAAGCAAAGGCTGCACTTGAGGCTCTGGCATCTGTATTTATGATGTTTAAGTTTACTCCGCGCCTATTTGATATTATTTCTGAAATGATTCGTGGTACGCATGAGCAAATCCGTACTTCCGAACGTGAAATTATGCGCTACGCAGTTCGTCGTGGCCGTATGGACCGTACCCAGTTCCGCACCTCCTTTCCAGGACAGGAGTCAAACCCGGGCTGGCTTGATGAACAAATGGCAAAAGCATCTCCAGATATTAAAGGTCATCTAGAAAAAGTTCGTCCTGATGTTTTGGCATTCCAGCAGAAGATTGCTGATATTGAGAAAGAACTTGGTCTGAACGTTATTGATATTAAAGATATCTCTAAACGTATGGCAATTGGTGAAGCTAAAGCTCGTCGTGCCAAAAAAGAGATGGTTGAGGCCAACTTGCGTCTGGTAATCTCGATTGCCAAAAAATATACCAACCGTGGACTGCAATTCCTGGATTTGATTCAGGAAGGTAATATTGGCCTGATGAAAGCCGTAGACAAGTTCGAATACCGTCGTGGCTATAAGTTCTCAACTTATGCTACCTGGTGGATTCGTCAGGCAATCACCCGCTCAATTGCCGATCAGGCACGTACCATCCGTATTCCGGTGCACATGATTGAAACAATTAACAAGATCAACCGTGTATCACGTCAGTTACTTCAGGAAATGGGCCGCGAGCCAACACCGGAAGAGCTGGGTGAACGTCTGGAAATGGATGAGGTGAAGGTACGTAAGGTACTTAAAATTGCCAAAGAACCGATTTCAATGGAAACACCAATTGGTGATGATGAAGACTCGCATCTAGGAGATTTCATTGAAGACCAGAACATTACCTCTCCGGTAGACGCTGCAACTTCAGAAGGGTTAAAAGAAGCAACACGTGAAGTTTTAGAAAACTTAACCGAACGTGAAGCTAAAGTTCTGAAAATGCGCTTTGGTATCGACATGCCAACTGACCATACATTAGAAGAAGTGGGTAAACAGTTCGACGTTACCCGCGAACGTATCCGTCAGATTGAAGCCAAAGCTTTACGTAAATTGCGTCATCCATCCCGCTCTGAGCACTTACGTTCATTCCTGGAAAATGACTAACCGGGCTGGGACCGGTTTGAAATATAACCCGCTGCCCTCATATTTTAACTAACTGTTCAAGACGCCTGCTTCAGCAGGCGTTTTCTATCATTTTGAGGTGTCTTATGCTTGACCGTACCCCATCGCGTGAGCTGCGTGAAGAACTTTGGGTTTTCCCGATGGATTATCCTATCAAGCTCATCGGCAATGCTGGCGATGAACTGCGCATAGCAGTAATTGAAATTCTGCTTAAACATTTCCCTGATTTTGATGAAGCAACCTTAAAGATACAACCATCACGTACAGGAAAATACCACTCTCTTACTGCCCAGTTACGTTTCGATGAACTGGAGCAGGTTCATGCACTTTATGCAGACCTGGCCGCTTGCCCTTATATTAAAACCGCGCTTTAATTCAAAACCAGATATGAACAATATCTGGTTTTTTACTTTCTGATAGGGTCATTTTACTATGGCGGAACAAGTAACTGAATCTAAGCCCGCATTAACTGTACGCTGTTTTAAAGGATTACAGGACTATACCCCAACTTTTGAAGCCATGAAGCGCTTCACCGAGCAGCGGGATAAAGATACGCCCGATGAATTATGGTTATTGCAGCATAATAATGTTCTTACTCAGGGACAGGCTGGGAAACCTGAACATATCCTCCAGCGTCCAGATATGCCAGTAGTGCAGAGTGATCGTGGCGGTCAGGTAACCTGGCATGGCCCAGGTCAGCTAGTAGCTTATTTCATGTTTGATTTGAATCGATTGAAATGGAACGTGCGTACGCTGGTCAGTTTTGCCGAACAGTTCATGGTCGATCTGCTTAAAAAGTATGGAATTGAAGCATATGCCAAGCCAGATGCGCCGGGTGTCTATGTTGCTGACCGTAAAATCGGTTCTTTGGGATTCAAGATTCGTCGTGGCCGTAGCTATCATGGACTGGCATTAAATATTGACTGTCAACTGGACGGCTTTCATTGTATTAACCCTTGTGGTTATGCCGGTCTGAAAATGGTACGGTTAAATGATCTGCTGGATGACTACCCTACCTTTGAAAAACTGTGCCAGGACTTCATTGAATATCTAGACAACACCCATTACTTTAGTGAACTGCAAGTCAATAATGAATAAATGACTTTGCGAATGTTATAAAATACATTAGAGTATTTACTCTAAATAATAATATTTTTCAATAAAGGGATAAGCGAGTGATTTCTATAAACTCTGTAAAACCCGCTTTGCAGCAGGCTTATGTCAGGCTGATGATGGATATCATTGGACGCGGACTGGTCATGGCCAGTCAGGTTGACCATGAAATTCAGCAGGAAGTTGCAAAATTTCCAGAAGGATTTGTGTTGTCGATGACCGTATATCCAAATGGTCCGGCCTTTGTGGCACAAGTGACAGCAGAACGGCAACTTAAACTGTTAAATGATTTTAATGGCAAACCCGACCTGACCATCATGTTTAAACACCTGAGTCATGCATTCTTAGTTTTTTCCTTTCAGGAAAGTACTGCACAATCGTTTGCAAATGACCGTATGGTTGCCGATGGCGATGTAAGTTATGCAATTCGTCTGGTACGTTGCCTCAACAAAATGGAATCTCTGATCTTGCCAAAACTGGTTGCAGAGTTTGCAGTAAAACAATATCCGGCCAAACTTGGCTTAAAAGAAAAACTTAGTGGCGCTACCAATATTTATTTAAAAGTTGCCCAGTCCTATTTCAAACGGAGTACTTAACATGGCTAAACCTTATTATGAATTTTTCTGTCCAGTTAAAGTAATTGCAGGAAATGCCGCGTTAGAACATATTCCTTTTGAACTGGCTACTTTAGGCGCCAAGCGGCCGATGATCATCACTGATAAAGGCGTACGGGCTAATAATTTATTACAGCCGATTGAAGCAGCTTTTGAGTCAACTGACGCTGTGATTGGATGTATTTTTGATGATGTGCCACCGGATTCAAGTCTGCAGACTGTGCGTAATGCGGCACAGGCATACCGTGACAATAACTGTGATGCCATCATTGCTGTTGGTGGCGGTTCAGTGATCGACACCTCCAAAGCTACCAATATTTTAGTCTCTGAAGGTGGCGATGACCTGCTGAAATATTCCGGTGCACACAATCTGCCGAAAGCTTTAAAGCCATTTTTTGTAATTCCTACTACTTCAGGTACAGGTTCTGAAGTAACCATGGTAGCTGTTGTATCTGACACAGAAAAGAATGTGAAACTGGCTTTTGCTTCTTATTATCTGATGCCACATGCAGCTATTCTTGACCCGCGCATGACTTCCAGCTTGCCCCCCCATCTGACGGCCATGACCGGTATGGACGCACTTACACACTGTGTCGAGGCATACACCTGTCTCGCCTCCAATCCTCTAAGTGATGCTTATGCTGTCGCCGGTATCAAAAAAATCAGTGAAAACCTGTTTAAAGTTCTGGATCAGCCCAATAATGCACAAGGTCGTCTGGAATTGGCACAAGCCTCTACCATGGCTGGTATTGCATTTTCTAACTCTATGGTCGGTCTGGTTCACTCGCTTGGGCATGCACTGGGCGCGGTAGCTCATTTACCGCATGGTTTATGTATGAATCTGTTTCTGCCTTATGTACTGGAATATAACAAAAGCATTAATGGCAATAAAATCGGTGAGCTGCTGTTACCGCTTGCAGGTGCAGATACCTATGCCCAGACACCAGCAGAGCTGCGTGCAGACAAAGCTATTGCAACTATCCTGACCATGCGTGACCATCTATATAGCCTGACTAAACTCCCGAGAACCCTACGTGAAACTGGTAAAGTCACTGAAGAACAGCTCGATGAGGTGGCAGAAAAAGCCTTAAATGATGGCTCGATTATCTTTAATCCGAAAGAAGCCACTCTAGATGACCTGCGTGCGATTTTACAAAAAGCTTGGTAAAGGCTGGTTTATATAACTTTTGCGTCCAAAATTTAGACCAATTTTGGACGTTTTTCTTTTAAAACAGAAGACGACCTATCTGGGTAATATTTTAACTAACCAAAAAAATGCTAAAAAATCCTGCAAAGCTACTGACAATATAAATCATTTAAGATAGATTGGCGCGCACTTTGCTTTATTTCGTAGGGGGGATCGTTCGTCTCAAACGATCCTTAAATATAGCTGATCCTTGATCAACGATTATGAGGATAACGCCGTTGACTAATTTCACTGGGACGCAATCGGCAGCCAAACTGCAAAAAACGCTAGGCCTCTGGCACATTATTATTATTGGTTTGGCCTATATTCAGCCTATGACCTTGTTTGATACATTCGGTCTGGTATCTGAAGAAAGTCATTATCATGTACCTACTTCCTACATTATTGCCCTGATCGCAATTCTGTTTACCTCGATCAGTTATGGTCATATGATCCGTCGCTATCCATCTTCCGGGTCTGCATATACTTATGCCCAGAAATCCATTCATCCGAATGTCGGCTTTATGGTGGGCTGGTCATCCTGGTTAGACTATTTATTGTCACCGATGGTAAATATTATTCTGGCGGTCATTTATCTGGAAGCTTTATTTCCGGATGTGAATCACTGGGTATGGGTAATAGGCTTAACTGCCTTTATGACCGGTGTAAATCTGCGTGGTGCCAGATTTGTAGCGAATTTCAATAGTATAATCGTGTTTATACAGTTGGGCGTAATTGCCTATTTCACCTGGATGGTCTACAACCTCCTGATTGGTGGAGTAAATGCTGATGGTACTCTGGTCAATGCAAAATACCAGTTATGGAGTCTGGAACCGTTCTGGAACGAGATGACTAGCCTGGGTGCTTTAATTACCGGTGCAACTTTACTCTGCTTCTCATTTACCGGTTTTGACTCCTTAAGCTCACTGGCTGAAGAAACAAAAGATACTGAACGCACTTTGCCTAAAGCAATTTTCCTGACAGCTTTAATTGCAGGTGTGATCTTTATTATCAGCACCTACTTCATGCAAATCTATTTCCCGAATGATCCGAAGACTTACTTTGAAGATGTAGCGGCAACCCAGCCAGATATCCTGCAAGCTGTAGGCGGCGTGGCTTTCAAGACTGTTGTCCTTTATTTTGCAATTGTAACAGTCATGGCTTCAGGAATTTCAGCACATGCTGGCGTATCCCGCTTGATGTATGTCATGGGACGTGATGGAGTAATTAATAAAAAGATCTTTGGTCATATCAGTCCTAAAAGCTTCACTCCGTCTTACAATATTATGATTGTAGGTGCAGTTGCCTTAACTGCTGGGTTCATGGACCTGGATATTGTGATCTCAATGATCAGCTTTGGTGCGCTGACAGCATTTACATTTGTCAATCTGTCCGTAATTTCGCGTTACGCACTACGTGATGGCCGCAGCAAGAACCTCAAAGATATTTTTAACTTTGTAGTTATTCCAATGCTCGGTTTTATCAGCATTTTTGCAATGTGGCTAGAGATTGAAGAAACAGCATTGAAATATGGTTTATGGTGGGCCATGTTTGGTATTTTATACTTAGGTTATAAAACTAAAGGCTTTAAATACCCTGCTCCACAGCATAATGAATATGATGATCGCTGATCATAAAATATAAGAAAAGGAGGCGCATTGAGCGCCTCTTTTTTATAGGTTAATTTAGGTTAAAGCGGTTGAAACCCCTGCTGGCGCCATGCTTCATATACAATAACAGCAGTCGCATTTGATAAATTTAAACTGCGTGATTCGGGTGCCATTGGTAAACGAATCCAATGCTGTTCTGGAAACATCAGGCGTACCTGCTCAGGCAAACCACGAGTTTCCGGCCCCATCAGCAAAGCTACCGGACGGTTAAGATCAGCAGTATGCGGCGTTTCAAAGCCTTTAGTGGTTAATGGATAAACCGCATCTATACCAATTCCTTTGGTCTGCAAGTGTGCAAGGCATTCTTCAATATTTTCCCAGATCTGCATACGAGCCCATTCATGATAATCCAGCCCTGCACGTTTAAGCTTTTTATCATCAAGTTCAAAACCTAACGGTTTCACCAAATGCAGTTGAGCGCCAGTATTGGCACACAAACGGATAATATTTCCTGTATTTGCAGGAATTTCGGGCTCAAATAACACAACATGAATCACAAATATCTACTCTTTAAAATGGTACAGTTAAGTATTACTGCCACTGCAACTGTTCACGTAAACGAACAACTTCACCAATGATCGTTAAGGTCGGAGCCTGAATCTGATGTTCTGAAACTTTAGAGACAATATCTGCCAATGTGCCGATTACTACTTTCTGCTCTGGTGTAGTACCTTTAGAAACGAGTGCAACCGGCATATCTGGGCGCTGGCCATGTTCTATCAGTCTTTCACAGATTTTCTCAAGTCCTACCAGACCCATATATAGTACTAGTGTCTGATTCTCATACACCAGCTCTGACCATGGCAGTTCCGGTGAACCTTCCTTTAAATGCCCCGTCAAAAAACGTACACTTTGAGCATAATCGCGATGAGTTAATGGAATACCGGCGTAAGCAGAGCAACCAGATGCCGCAGTAATACCCGGCACGACCTGAAATGCGATACCTGCTGCAAACAGCTCTTCAATTTCCTCACCTCCACGTCCAAAAATAAACGGGTCACCTCCCTTAAGACGGCAAACCCGCTTTCCTTGTTGTGCGTACTTTACCAATAAGGCATTAATTCCTTCTTGCGGTACGGCATGGTGGGAACGCGCTTTACCAACATACACCTTTTCTGCATCACGTCGGCAAAGTTCCAGAATAGGTCCAGAGACCAGACGGTCATAAATGACTACATCGGCCTGTTGCATCAAACGCAGGGCCTTTAAAGTAAGTAATTCTGGATCACCGGGACCTGCCCCGACCAGGTAGACCTCACCTTTTGGCGTTTTCCAGGTTGAGAGGGCCTGCTCGATTAGCTGCTCTGCATCGGTCAACCTGTCATTAAACACCTGTTCTTTAAGCGGACTGGCATACAACTCTTCCCAAAATATTCGGCGCTCATCAGGATTGACTATTACTTCCTTAACGCGACTACGCCATTTTCCAGAGAATTCAGCCAGTTTACCCATTCCATAGGGAATAGCCGCTTCGAGCTGGGTTCGAATCTGGCGCGATAATACTGGTGATGTCCCGTTACTGGCAATCGATATTACCAAGGGTGAACGGTCAATAATTGCTGGCACCATAAAACGGCAATGTGGAGGGTCATCGACACTGTTCACTAAAACATGATCTGTCTCACAGTCCAGAAAAACCTGCCGGTTTACCTCTGCAACATTAGTTGCGGCAATAACCAGACGATACTGCTTTAATTTAATATCAGCCGGATAACTTAGTGCAATATGCTGTCCGGCTGTTTGCATGACAATCTCTGCCAGTGCCGGGTCAATATCGGGTGCCAGTACATCAATGATGGCACCTGCCTGAGAGAGCAAGACCGCTTTGCGGTAAGCAATCTTTCCTCCTCCTACAATCAGACAAGGTTGCTGCTGCAACTTTAAAGAGATTGGAAAAATATCCACAAATTTTACCCTCATATCACTGCAATATTTTATCATCATCCCTTTGAACCGGGATGTTAAAAAGTAAATAAATAGCAAAAAACTTGCCATTTTTGGTTTATCAGCTGGTGCAAAAATGGATAAAGCTTGAACTCAATTTGGATAGTCAAATTTCCTGATGATGTCGATGATAGATCTAATTATTCAGGAGATTACTATCATGGCTGGATCTTATATTGACGTCCAAACAGCAACAGGTTCGTTTAAAGCATATCTTTCCGTTCCAGAAGCAGGCCAAGGCCCAGGCCTGATTTTGTGCCAGGAAATCTTTGGTGTAAATGAAGTGATGCGCCAAAAAGCAGACTTTCTGGCGGAAGAAGGTTACACCGTAATCGTGCCAGACTTATTCTGGCGCATTCAGCCTAATGTTGAACTCGGTTATACCGATGACGATTGCCAGAGAGCATTCGACTTATATACCAAGTTTGATCAAGACACAGGTATTGAAGATATTCAGTCTACTATCAATACCCTTAAACACTTAGAAACTGTAAATCAGGAAACAGGTATAGGTTTAGTCGGTTATTGCTTAGGCGGGAAACTCGCTTATCTGGCTGCTTGCCGTATTCCGGAATTAGGTTGTGCAGTGTCGTACTACGGCGTAGGTATTGAACAGAATCTTGATGAAGCGAAGAATATCAACTCTAAGCTAGTTTTGCATTTTGCAAAACTTGACCAATTCTGTGATACCAACACACGGGAAAAAATTCTTTCTGCATTAAAAGATAATACAAAGATCGAAACCTATGTCTACCCAGGCGTAGATCATGCATTTGCTCGTCCGAACAGTATGCACTATGACAAACCAAGTGCATTAATGGCACATGAGCGCAGTATTACGGCACTCCGCAAAGCGATTGGTCCACACTATGACCTCGCTGCCCTATGGGAAGAACACGTCCGTTTCGAATTTGATACGCGAAATGTGCCAGATACGATGGCAACCATGGTTGCTGAACCTTATGTAAATCATATCCCAACTTTAACAGGTGGTGTGGGTTATAAACAACTTGCACGCTTTTATCAGTATCACTTTATACATAACAATCCGAAAGACATGAAATTAACTCCAATTTCACGCACTGTCGGCTCTACGCAAGTGGTGGATGAATTCATCATGAGCTTTACCCATGATGAAGAAATCGATTGGTTAATTCCAGGAATTAAGCCAACAGGCAAATATGTCGAGATTCCGATGCTCGGAATTATCAAATTCCGTGGACCAAAACTTTGCCATGAGCATATCTACTGGGATCAGGCAAGCCTGCTTGTACAAATCGGGGTACTAGACCCAACCGGCCTACCAGTTGCAGGTATTGAAACTGCGAAGAAACTTCTGGATGAAACGCTCCCCTCAAATGAATTGATGCCCACTTGGCCGTCAAGTGAAAACAAACCTGTTGGCGAATAAGGAATAAGGTTCTGACTCTTCGAGCCTCTATGAAGGAATATGATTATGCTGAATGTAATGACCCCAGTAATACAACTTGAACCACGGTCACTTCGCCAACTACTTGGTCAATACGCCACAGGTATTACGGTAGTGACTGCCCTGGATGTGAATCAAAGAAAAATAGGAATGACAGCCAACTCCTTCACATCAGTTTCACTTGATCCCCCGCTTATTCTCTGGAATATCGCAAAGTCAGCAACCCATTTTGAAGATTTCAAACAGGCAGAATACTTTGCAATCAATATTCTTAATGAAGATCATTATTTAGAATCAAAACATTTTTCTAAATCTGCGGATGACAAATTCGAAGGACTTGATGATGTAGATGAGTACATGGGCATACCAATTTTAAACAAGTCCCTCACGACTTTTGTGTGTCGTCAGTATGAACTGCATGAAGCGGGTGATCATTACATCATCGTTGGTCAAATTGAAGCGTGCCGCAATCAAATGGGTAATCCACTGGTATTCCATAACGGACAGTATAAACAGGCTAATGTACACCAGGCTTTTGCTGGTGTGTAACCCGGCTCATTTGTTTAAAGGATTTTTAGAATGAAACAACATCACTTTTTTAAAGATAACCGGTTTTTATTAGGTTCATTTGCTTCAAACTGTTCAGGTGGCATGACCGTTTCAACACTTGAAGATCGTTGGAATGCAAGTTGGGAGAAGAATTTAGAACTTGGTAAAATGCTGGATGAGGCAGGGATTGACTTCATGCTACCGATTGCACGCTTTACTGGCTATGGGGGGCAGACAGATTTCCAGGGTACAATTTTGGAAACCATGACGTGGGCAGCTGCTTTACTAGCCTTGACAAAAGATATTACTGTCTTGGCAACAATTCAGACAGTACCTAACCATCCTGTAGTTGTTGCCAAACAGATTGCAAAATTATCTGAAATCAGCCAAGGTCGTATTGGTTTAAATATTGTCGCCGGATGGAACAAACCTGAATATGAAGCTTTAGGATTATATTTACCCGATGACCATGAAACACGCTATGGGTATGCACAAGACTGGTATGATTTAATTAAAAAAGTATGGACCAGTGAAGAAAAATTTGATTTCGAAAGTAAGTTTTTCAAAACTAAAGGAACTTATGGAAAACCGAAACTCCTAGTCCACCCTCCAATTTTTAATGCAGCAGGCTCTAAAAATGGTCGTGAGTTTGCAGTAAACAATGCAGACTTCCTGTTTACGCCAGCCTCTGATTTAGGCCGGAGTAAAACTGAAATTGAAGAATTAAAACAAACAGGTCTTAAAGTGAATCGCAAGGTTAATGTGATGACCTGACCTTTTCACACGTGATTTGCCGTCCAACGCAAGAAGAAGCCCAGGCTGAATGGGATCGTCAACTCAACAATGCCGACGTGGTAGCTGTCGATAACTTGATGAGTCTAATGTTCGCGCATGCTCAAAGTTTTCCAAAAGAAGTTCAACAATCGATTCGTGAGGTCATGAGTGTTGGCCATGGGGGTTTTCCTCTGCTAGGGACCCCAGAACACGTTGCTCAAGGCATTATTGACTTACATAAAGCAGGCTTCAGGGGTACAACGCTTTCTTTCCTTGATTATAGCCGCGAGTTTCCATACTTCCGTGACCATGTTTTACCCATACTGGAAAAATATAATATTCGTTAACCCCCTAAACCGACACATTTACTGTCGGTTTATTTTTTTAAGGAGGATTTTATTGTGAAATTTTTATTACATGAGTTAAGTGCAGGTGTCTTATGCTGCTTTCTTACGACAACTACATTGGCGGCTAATTGGAGCAATACCTCTTTAGTAGCCAGTTATGGAAGAGACTTTTCTGAACCTTTTAAAAATGATGCACAAGGTAATGCGATTGATATTAAAAAGTACATATTTAGTTTGGTTTACTTAAGTGGCTATACCTATGGGACCAATTTTTTCCAATTAAATATGCACCAATCATCCAATGAGCCGAATACCAATAAAGCATCTGGTCATGGAGCTCAAGAAGCTTATGTTATTTATCGGCACACCTTGGATATTCCAAGTATTACACAACACAAAATCGAAGATTCTGCCTGGTTAAAAAGCTATGGCTTCACTGTTGGTTTTGACTGGAATACCAAAAATGATGACTATGGTTCTAATCGTCAAATGTATGTTGCTGGTCCAAGCATCACCCTAAATGTACCTGGTTATTTAAATCTAAGTTTACTGGGCTATTATGAAAGCAATGATGCCAATGTTTTAACCAGTAAATACACGTATGATCCATATCTTGCCTTACAAGTACTTTGGGATTTTCCAGTAATGCAAAGTAATTGGAATTATCAGGGAATTGGTGTTTGGATGAGTCCTAAAGGCAAAAATGAAACCGGTGGCAAGACGGCAAGTGAAATTTTTGTCGATATGTCAGTCATGTATTCTTTATTGAAAGACAAATCTGTTCACCAGCCAAAATTGAAAGCTGGGGTTGCCTATCAATACTGGAAAAACAAGTATGGTAATAATGAATCAGGGGAAGCAGGACGGGGAGCAACAGCAAGTAGCCCCATGCTTCGGCTTGCCTATCACTTTTAAATAATAACTTACCTGTACTCTAATGAATTACCAGATCAGTATTTTTATATTATTTTGATTTAAATAAGTTTATTTAAAATGAGATAAAACACAAAAGCAAAGATTATGGATTGATTTTTGCATAGAAAATATCAGCAAGCTAAGGATAGAGGTAATTATGTATAGTCAGAAACATAGGTCTATTTCTAGAATTCAGTCTCACACGCAGAATATTCATGATGCCAGGCACTGTCTTGATTTAATTATTGGTCCACATGATTTAGTTGACTCGAATAAATATGAACCTCTAGATTTTAGTTTTCATGGTTCACAGATCGGTCGTATGATTATTGGTGACTTAACTTACGGTAAAGATATTATTTTTAAAACCCATGACCAAGAGGATATGAACTATTTTTGTATTACACGCCCTAAAAATGGGCGCCCCTTGTTTAAAAAAGATGGTGCTATTTTCTATGCATGTCATGATCAGGCTTCAATTGTTTCTCCTGAAGATAAATTTGAATTAATCATCGATAAAAACTGTATTCAAACCTTCATTTCTTTTTCAAAAACTTTTGTTGAAAAAATCTTATCTGATTTAATTTCTCAACCCGTAATACAACCTCTTATTTTTGAGAATGTAATGGATAGTCACAATCCCAAAATTAAAGCCTGGTGGGATTTAATCGATAGCATTAAGAACTTTACGCATAATTTTACCAATGCCTCTTTCTTTCAAGAAATGCGGTCAGATTTTGAATATATTATTGTCAAATCATTATTATTGTCACAGCCAAACAATTACAGTGATTTGATTTATAAAAATACTCTGGACTACCCTGATTTTCTTAATCGGTTATTAGAGTTTATTCAAAAAAATATACAGCAAAAAATTGAAATTTCAGATCTGGAATACGCTTCGGGTTTAAGTAAAAAGAAATTAAATACAATTTTTAAAAAATATTTAAAATGCAGCCCGAATGCCTATATTCGACATTACCGACTTAAATGTATTTATAATGAAATTTCCCAATCAAGCTATAAAATTAATATTACTGAGATTGCATACAAATGGGGAGTTACGCATTTAGGTCGCTTTTCTATTGAATATAAAGAAGTATTTGGTGAAAAACCTAGCGAGACTTTAAAGAAAATTATAGAACGCTAATTAGCACATCATAACTTAGGTATTAATTCGAATTTATTGATTCATAAAAAAAGCTAAATCAGATGATTTAGCTTTTTGAATTGATCAATTAATCAATAAATTCTTGTCCGCCCATATATGGACGTAATACCTCAGGAATTTCAATCGAGCCATCAGCACGTTGGTAATTTTCCATCACAGCCAATAGCGTACGTCCAACAGCCAAACCTGAACCATTTAATGTATGCACAAATTCAGTTTTTTTCTGGTCTACACGGTAGCGGGCCTTCATACGACGAGCCTGAAAATCCCCCATATTAGAACAAGAGGAAATCTCGCGATAGGTATTTTGGCTAGGCACCCACACTTCCAGATCATAGGTTTTAGTGGCACCAAAGCCCATATCTCCACCACATAGCAAAATTTTACGATATGGTAAACCCAGTGCCTGCAAAATGCTCTCTGCATGGGCAGTAAGTTCTTCAAGTGCCTGCATGGATGTTTCAGGCTTAACGATCTGTACCATTTCCACTTTATCAAACTGATGCTGGCGGATCAGGCCTCGGGTATCACGGCCATAAGAACCGGCTTCACTACGAAAACATGGCGTGTGCGCTGCATATTTCAATGGAAGGCGAGCAGTATCAATAATCTCGTCACGCACAAAATTCGTTACAGGTACTTCTGCAGTCGGGATCAGGTAATATTCTTTTTCCCCCTGCAATTTGAATAGGTCTTCTTCAAATTTTGGTAGCTGGCCTGTGCCACGCAGGGAATCAGCATTTACCAGATAAGGCACATACGCTTCGGTATACCCGTTTTTAAGGGTGTGCGTATCGAGCATAAACTGGGTTAAAGCACGTTGCAGCCGCGCCAGAGGACCTTTAAGTACACTAAAACGTGAGCCGGTTAATTTGGTGGCTGTTTCAAACTCCAGTCCACCCATCCACTCGCCCAGGTCTGTATGATCCTTGATTTCAAAGTCAAACTGACGTGGAGTACCCCATGTTAAAATTTCAACATTGTCACTTTCATCTTTGCCTGCTGGTACAGACTCATCTGGCAAATTAGGAATATTCATTGATTTGGTTTCAAGCTCGGCTTGCAGTTCAGCCAGTGCCAGTTCAGCAGCTTTGATTTCATCACCAATTGCTGACATACGTGTCATAATCTCTGATGCGTCTTCACCTGCTTTTTTAAGCTGACCAACCTGCTTTGCTCCGGCATTACGTTCTGCCTGCAAATTTTCAGTCTTCTGCTGGATTTCCTTACGGCGCACTTCCAGAGCTGCCCATTCTTCCACATCAAGCTGAACACCGCGTTTTGCCAATGCTAAATTTACAGCCTCAATATTATTTCTGAGTAATTTCGGGTCAATCATAGCCAATCATAAATAAGGTAAAAAACTGGCTATAGTGTAAGCTCTTCAAGGCAAAAAATACAGACAGCACAGGAAGTTGTTCGGATGATTCGCATAATAAGCCCACAATTTCAACTATAGTGCCCTTCCTTTCTATAGCGGATATATAAGAGAAATTGTAATGAAAAAGCTGCCACAAGGCAGCTTTTTAAATTTAAAAGAATTTATTTACTGGTCAATAATATCGGTGCCTTTTGGTGGAGTGAAATTAAAGGTAGAGGCCGGAATAGAAGCATTAACTTTTACATTGCTAAATTTTACATAGGTGGTCTGGCCAAGTGAATCTTCTAAAATCATCAGGCTTGGAGCTTTGTTGGTACCAAAGCTAATAGTCAGGCTCTGAAAAGCCCCTTCATTATTCTTTGGATAAAGGGTGTAATAGGTTTTGGCTTTATTTGGTTGCGTTACCCGATAAGACTGCATAATTTGGCTGGTATTACCAGAGAGCAGTAACGCTGGTGTATTTGAGACCTGTTCATCTAAAGACTGACGGACTGCCTGCTGAAGATCGGGGTCATAAATCCAGACTGTTTTACCGGTAGTAACAATTGTCTGTTTAGACGGGCTGCTGGTTTCCCAGAAAAATTTTCCAGGACGCTCAACTTTCATTGTACCTTTAAAGGTTTGGTTCATATGTTGAGCTGTCAGGCCTTTCTGCTTTTTAGGCGCATTGCCACTAACTTTAGTGGTCTGTTCAAAATTGGCGCTCAGACTTTGTATACCTTTGAGCTGCTGAACCAGATTTGCAGTTGCCTGCTGCTCCGATGCCGCCACAGGCGCAGCGATAACAGAGGTACTGATTACTGGCGCCAAGGTGGCTGCACCCACTGTCATAGCACATATGGTTTTACGAAGCATATTCATATAATCACCTTTATATTTGCCTGATCTCATTTATTTGAGTTTCATCTTAACTGACAAACTCTGCCCTAATCATTGAGAATATAAGATATTTTGTTATGTTCTTCATGCAGTTTGTTGAAATTTATCCATCATGATGAAGATTTTTTCTATAACTTTAGATATAAAAAAAGCCCACATTTATAGTGGGCTTTTCTCAAACAGTTTAAACTTATACAGCTTCAACTGTTACGTAGCGACGGCCAAATTGACCTTTCACTTCGAATTTTACTACGCCATCAGCAGTAGCAAATAAAGTATGGTCACGGCCCATACCTACATTTGCACCAGCGTGGAATTCTGTACCACGTTGACGAACGATGATGTTACCAGCAGTCACAGTTTGACCACCATAAATTTTAACACCTAACATTTTTGGGTTTGAATCACGACCGTTACGTGTCGAACCACCGGCTTTTTTGTGAGCCATGTCTCTTACTCCTCGTAATTAGCCTGAAATACCAGTAATTTTCAACTCGGTAAACCATTGACGGTGACCTTGTTGTTTACGGTAATGTTTACGACGACGCATTTTGATGATGCGGATTTTGTCGTGACGACCATGGCCAACTACTTCTGCAGTTACTTTAGCGCCAGCGACTACTGGAGCACCGATTTGAATGCTTTCGCCGTTCACAACCATTAGTACGTCATCAAACGTAATAGTTGAGCCAGTTTCAGCTTTCAACAATTCAACTTTAAGGGTTTCACCCTCAACTACACGGTGCTGTTTACCACCGCTTTGGATTACTGCGTACATGATGTACTCCAATCATGCCCGTGTCGTCGTGCCGGCAAAGGGATATACCGATCTTAAGACGAGCGCCACTGGGGTTATACAAGGCCAAAGATTTTAAGTGAAAACCGATCAAACAACAAGTAATTTACCCAAAATATTCAGACGACATTTGTATACACACTATTCTTTTTCCCTTACCGGTATTTTCAGTGATTTTTCTTTGCATTTTTAAGGCCACGCTGTATCTTGTCTGGCGCAACAGCATCATGGCAGCAGTTCTTTAGAAGAATATACTCAAAGGCAGCGGACCTTAAACTAAAGGCTCCCGTCTGGTTTAAGCCCTAGAATTTTGGCTACCTTCCTGGCTGCTTTAGGATACAATAGCTTTAATTTTTTAAGTATCAGCTATCTAAAAGCTGGTTACGGTGTTTAGACGTCTCACTGTTTAACTGTGCATCCGATTACTTTCGCAAGAGGTTCTTCTTCATATGGCCATCGATTTCAAGCAAGATATTCTCGCTCCTGTTGCTCAAGATTTTGCAGCGATGGACCAGTTTATTAATGAAGGAATCAGCTCCAAGGTCGCACTGGTCATGTCAGTCAGCAAGCATGTCGTTGAAGCAGGTGGAAAGCGCATGCGTCCGATTATGTGCTTGCTGGCCGCTTATGCCTGTGGTGAAACCAATTTAAAGCATGCACAGAAGCTGGCGGCCATTATTGAAATGCTGCATACGGCGACTCTGGTACATGATGATGTGGTAGATGAGTCTGGCTTACGCCGTGGCAGACCAACAGCAAATGCGACATGGAATAACCAGACTGCGGTACTGGTGGGGGATTTTCTGATTGCCCGGGCATTTGATCTGCTGGTTGATCTGGACAATATGATCCTGTTAAAGGACTTCTCTACAGGAACCTGTGAGATTGCTGAGGGTGAAGTATTGCAGTTGCAGGCACAGCATCAGCCAGATACAACAGAAGATATTTATTTACAGATTATTCACGGTAAAACCTCACGGTTGTTCGAACTGGCGACCGAAGGCGCTGCAATACTGGCAGGCAAACCTGAATACCGTGAACCTTTACGTCGTTTTGCCGGACACTTTGGCAATGCTTTTCAGATTATTGATGATATTCTGGATTACACTTCAGATGCTGATACGCTCGGCAAAAATATTGGCGATGACTTGATGGAAGGCAAACCCACCCTGCCGCTGATTGCAGCAATGCAAAATACTCAAGGTGAACAGCGCGACCTGATCCGTCGCAGCATTGCCACTGGCGGTACTTCACAGCTTGAACAAGTTATTGCGATTGTACAAAATTCGGGAGCGCTGGATTATTGCCATAAGCGTGCTACTGAAGAAACCGAGCGAGCATTACAGGCACTAGAAATATTACCTGAGAGTACTTACCGGCAGGCGCTGGTTAACTTGACCCGCTTAGCTTTAGACCGAATCCAATAATATTATTAAAAATTTTATGCATTTAAACTTTCAAGATCTTTTTCTCAGAATGCACCAGCAGCTTGAGCAACCTCAAGCTGTATTAGATGAAAATATTCTTATTGAGCTGGTTAACCGCCTACGCCCCGCTGATACCAAAAATACCGAAGAAATTGAAAGAAAATTTCAGGCATTTATTCAGTCGCTTTTAATTACACCGGCTGCTGCCTGTACATTTCAAACTTTTGTTCTACGTATTATTAATCATTACCGGCAAACCGCACTTTATGCTGACAGCGGCATTTTATCGTTAGATGGCTTCTGGAATCAGTTTACCCAGCGTTTAGGTGCACACTTTTTGCCGCTGATCAATGATGAAACCCAGCTGACCGATCTGCTGCACCGTGTCTTTCATCAGCGTACCGACAAATACTGGCTAGAAAATATTGATAGCCAGGACTGGCAGCTGTTCTTTAGCTTGATTAGCCGCAGTAATGGCAATATGGCAGAGAAGCAGTCAGTCCGTGATGAAATGATCCGCGCGATTACCGTTTTATCTTACCGGATTAGTGGTATTGGACTCTATCCGGAGTTTATTAATGCCTATCCTGAACTGACCGAATACGAATCCCCCTTTCTGGTCCAGAATCGGGAAGTCGTGGAATTTATTGTCCGCTATAAAAAGCTGCTTCAAAATCTGGACCAGTTTGCCGTGATGGAGCCACCAGATGCATCACAGGCATTTGTGATGTTTGAACAGTGCCGGGATGTCGTGTTCAAGATTCGCCGGTCTACCAAGCGTATTGGGGTAAGTTTAAGCCTCGCCTATCTGCTTTCACTGCTTGAGCAATGTCTGGACCGGATTGAATTGCTGCTGCATATCGTCACTGTAGAAGATATTTATACTTATGATGCACTCAGCCAGCTGCTGAGTGAGCTGGTCAAGGCACATTATAGTGAAAAAAGTGTACGGGCTTTATTGACCACTACCAGTGAGCTGATTGCCTTACAGGTAACTGAAAATGCCAGCCGGACCGGTGAACATTATGTAAGTACCGATAAAAAGGGCTTTTTTTCAATGTATAAGGCCGCAGCAGGGGCCGGGGTAATTATTGCCACAATGGCAACCCTTAAAATCCTGATGGCGCGTCTGGCCATGGCTCCGCTCATGCAGGCCTTTATGTTCAGCATGAATTACTCTTTAGGCTTCGTACTGATTCATGTCTTGCATTTTACAGTAGCGACCAAACAGCCAGCTATGACCGCAGCAGCGCTCGCTGCCACGGTACAGCATAAGAAAGGCTCTCGCACCGCACAAATTGCAGAACTGGCAGCCCTGATTATTAATATTATCCGGACTCAGTTTATTGCAATCTTGGGTAATATCTCGATAGCCATACCAACCGCAGCGCTGATTACCCTGCTATGGGAAGCCGGGATGCAAGAACCTCTAATGACCCATATGAAAGCTACCAAGCTTTTGCATGACTTGAATCCCTTTACTTCCCTTGCTCTGCCCCATGCAGCAATTGCCGGTGTTTGCCTGTTCCTCTCGGGACTGATTGCCGGCTATTTCGACAATATGGCAGTTTACCGTAAAGTAGGACCACGCCTGAAAGCGCATCCCCAATTAAAAAATCTGATGGGACAAGACCGCCTAGACCGTTTTTCTGCCTATATTGAACGTAATCTAGGAGCACTTGCCGGTAACTTTCTATTTGGGATTATGCTGGGCAGTATGGGAACACTGGGTTTTATTTTAGGATTACCCCTAGATATCCGGCATATTGCCTTTGCATCGGCCAATTTTATTCAGGGTCTGATGAATATTAATGGCGGGCCAGATCTTGGCCTCATCATTGTTTCTTTTATGGGCGTCCTGCTTATTGGCTTAACTAACTTGTTTGTCAGTTTTAGTCTCACCATTATTGTAGCTCTACGCGCACGACGGGTTCGTTTTGAGCAATGGAAACCTTTGGCAAAGTTAGTTTTGACACATTTTATGACCCGTCCTAGTGATTTTTTCTGGCCCCCTAAAATTGAAGAAGCAGCAAATTCTGTAGATAACTCGCTGTCTAAACCAGAAAAATAACTTAATTTTGTTGCGTTTATGTGATATTGCTTCTAACTGCTCAGTTAAAAATAAGATAATTCTAGAGACTTGAAAAAAAGTGTACCAGTCAGTACACTTTGCTTCAATTTATGGCTCCTAACTGATCAGTTAGAATACAAGGTTGCTGCATGCCCTACCTGTTCTTGCTTATTGCTTGCCTTATGCTTGTCCTTAGCGGACTGGTATCTTACATCCCTGCGCTTCAGGGATGGGATGTGGCACAAGTAAAGTGGTTCAGCCAGCACCGAACAGAATCCCTTAATATTGTTGCAATGTTCTTATCTAAAATAGGTGGTTCAGTTGTCATAGGATTTGTTGTACTGCTTTGGTGCTCAAGACTGGCATGGTATAAAAAATATAAAACCGTTATTTTTATTAGTTTCGGAATGTTCGGCAGCGGCACGCTGGTCTGGTTATTGAAATGGTGGATTGCAAGGCCCCGACCCTTAGAAATATATCACCTGGTTCAGAGCTACGGCGCCTCATTTCCAAGTGCCCATAGTGTATATGCAGCAAGCCTTGCTTGTCTGTTGCTCTTCCTACTTCGCAAGCATCGTTATTATGTTTGGATTTCCCTTGCTGCGAATAGCTGGTGGATCATTATGGGAATTTCACGGGTTTATCTCGGGGTTCATTACCCAACCGATGTTTTAACGGGTTGGAGTATTGGTTTTATTTGGATCTCTCTGCTTTGGCTATGGTTTCGTCATAATCAGTCAGGCAAAAATAATTTATTTTTAGATAAAAATCTAAATGAGGTGGAACAATGACATCGGCAAAGCTTTGGGCACCGGCCCTTACCGCTTGTGCTTTAGCAACAAGTATCGCACTTGTGGGTTGTAGCAAAGATCCAAAGGATGCACAAACAGGCGCGGCTGCTCAACAAATGCCACCACCTGAAGTAGGTGTCCTGGTTGCTCAGCCACGAAGTGTAGAACAGTCTGTTGAACTCTCTGGACGTACCTCACCCTATCAGATTTCTGAAGTACGGCCACAGGCAAGCGGTGTAATCCAGAAACGTCTGTTTACTGAAGGAAGCTATGTCCGTCAGGGACAGGCTTTATATGAAATTGACTCGCGTACCAACCGCGAAAATGTAGCCAGTGCTCGTGCTACATTGAACCGCCAGCAGGCAAACCTGAATGTTCTGCGTGTAAAAGAAGGCCGTTATCGTCAGCTGGTAGGTACCAATGCGATTTCAAGACAGGAATATGATGATATTGTAGCTCAGGTAAAACTGGCACAAGCTGATGTTAACGCCTCTCAGGCAGAACTGCGTAATGCAGAGATTAATCTGGGCTACTCTACTGTACGGGCTCCAATTTCAGGTCAATCTAGCCGCTCTTCAGTTACAGCAGGCGCACTGGTAACGGCCAGCCAGACTGAACCTTTAGTTACCATTCAGCAGCTTGATCCCATTTATGTCGATATTAACCAGTCAAGTGCTGAACTGCTGCGTCTGCGTCAACAGCTGAACCAGGGTAACCTGAGCAGCAGTAACAACACTAAAGTTAAACTGCGCCTTGAAGATGGAAGCGAGTATCCGATTGAAGGGAATCTTGCATTTTCTGGCGCCAGTGTTGATCCGGAAACCGGTACAGTGACTCTACGTGCAGTATTCTCTAACCCAAATCACTTGCTGTTACCGGGTATGTATGCGACTGCAAAAATCGTACAGGCAGTGATTCCAAATGCAATGCTGATTCCACAGGCTGCAATTACCCGTCTTCCGACAGGACAGGCGGTTGCCATGATCGTAAATGCTAAAGGCCTTGCAGAAAGCCGTCCGGTACAAACTGCCGGTGTGCAAGGTAAAGACTGGATTGTGACTAGCGGTATTCAGGCAGGTGAACGTGTCATTGTAGAAGGCATTGCCAAAGTTAAAGAAGGCCAAAAAGTGAACCCTAAACCTCTACAGCCTCAGGCGGCGGCCCAGGGAAGCAATAACGCAAAACCAGCTCAACAGGCCAAACCACAAGCTGAACAAAATGCTACTTCAAATACATAAGGGGTAGACTGAATGGCTCAATTTTTTATTCATCGCCCCATATTTGCATGGGTGATTGCACTGGTGATCATGCTGGCGGGGGTACTTACTCTCACCAAAATGCCGATTGCACAGTATCCAACGATTGCTCCACCGACCGTGACGATTGCGGCGACTTACCCGGGCGCTTCTGCTGAAACTGTTGAAAATACAGTGACCCAGATTATTGAACAGCAGATGAACGGTCTGGACGGGTTACGCTACATTTCCTCAAATAGTGCTGGGAATGGTCAAGCGTCTATCCAGCTGAATTTTGAACAAGGTATTGATCCGGACATTGCACAAGTTCAGGTTCAAAACAAACTGCAGTCTGCAACGGCTCTGCTTCCTGAAGATGTACAGCGCCAAGGCGTGCGGGTAACCAAATCTGGTGCCAGCTTCTTGCAGGTCATTGCATTTTATTCACCTGATGATTCTCTGTCAGATGCTGATATTAAAGACTACGTTAACTCAAATATTTCTGAACCTTTATCACGTGTTGCAGGTGTGGGTGAGGTACAGGTATTTGGTGGCTCTTATGCCATGCGTATCTGGCTCGATCCTGCTAAACTAAGCAGTTTTCAGCTGACTCCAAGTGATGTAGCTAATGCAATCCGTAGCCAGAATGCTCAGGTGGCAGTGGGTCAGTTAGGCGGTGCGCCACTGACTAAAGATCAGGTGCTAAATGCTACAGTTACTGCACAAAGCCTGTTGCAGACTCCTGAAGAATTTAGCAATGTATTTTTGAAAAATACTGCAAGTGGCGCACAAGTCCGTATTGGTGATGTCGCCAAGGTGGAACTGGGCAGCGCAGATTACGGTTTTATTTCAAAATATAATAATAAACCAGCGGCCGGTGTAGCCATCAAACTTGCGACAGGCGCCAACGCACTCGACACTGCTGAAGCAGTCGAGGCACGCTTAAAAGAGTTACGTACCAGCTATCCTCAAGGGATGGTAGACGTGCTGGCATTTGATACTACTCCGTTTATCAAACTTTCAATTGAAAGTGTGGTTCATACACTGGTTGAAGCAGTCATTCTGGTCTTTATCGTGATGTTCTTGTTCTTGCAGAACTGGCGCGCCACCATTATTCCAACACTTGCTGTTCCGGTTGTTGTTCTAGGTACTTTTGCTGTAATTAATGTTTTTGGTTTCTCGATTAATACCCTCACCATGTTCGCCATGGTACTGGCAATCGGTCTGCTTGTAGATGATGCGATTGTTGTGGTGGAAAACGTCGAACGTGTCATGGCAGAGGAGCATCTTGATCCGGTTACTGCCACAGAACTGTCAATGAAACAGATTTCTGGTGCCCTGATTGGTATTACATCAGTGCTAACCGCAGTATTCGTACCCATGGCGTTCTTTGGGGGCACTACCGGGGTCATCTATCGGCAGTTCTCGATTACGCTGGTTACTGCGATGATCCTGTCATTGATTGTAGCGCTTACCTTTACGCCGGCGCTCTGTGCGACCCTGCTCAAACAGCATGATCCAAATAAAGCACCAAGCAATAATGTTTTTGCCCGCTTCTTCCGCTGGTTTAACCATAAGTTTGATCGGATGTCTCACCGTTATCAAAATGGTGTAAGCAAACTCCTGCATCACCGTATTATTTCTGGTGTGTTTTATGTTGTGGTGATTGGCATACTGGTGCTGCTGTTCCAGAAACTGCCTTCTTCATTCCTTCCAGATGAAGACCAAGGCGTAGTCATGACGCTGGTACAGCTTCCACCTAATGCATCACTAAGCCGTACTGAACAGGTGGTTGACACCATGACCGGCTTCTTCCTTGAGAATGAAAAGGAATATGTCCAGTCTGTATTTAGTGTCGCAGGCTTCTCGTTCACCGGTGTAGGACAAAATGCGGGTCTGGCATTTATCAGATTAAAAGACTGGAGTGAACGTACTACCCCTGAAGCACAGATTGGTGCAATTATCCAGCGTGGTATGGCACTGAACGTTATTGCTAAAGATGCCAGCTATGTTATGCCTTTACAATTACCTGCCATGCCTGAACTGGGTGTGACTGCGGGCTTTAGCTTCATGCTGAAAGATGCAGGTGGTAATGGCCATGAAAAATTGATGGCCGCTCGTAATGCAATTTTGGGTATGGCTGCCCAAGACCCACGCCTGATGGGTGTGCGTCCAAATGGTCAGGAAGATACGCCACAATATAAAATTTCGATTGACCAGGCTCAGGCCGGTGCAATGGGAGTAAGTATTGCTGATATCAACAGTACTATGAGTATTGCGTGGGGCGGGTCTTATATTAATGACTTCGTAGATCGTGGCCGTGTAAAACGTGTCTATGTACAGGGTCAGGCAGACACCCGGATGATGCCTGAAGATCTGGACAAGTGGTATGTGCGTAATAACCAGGGCCAGATGGTCCCATTCTCAGCCTTCGCAACTGGTGAATGGACTTATGGTTCACCTCGTCTTGAACGTTATAACGGTATCTCATCGGTTAATATTCAGGGTACACCTGCCCCGGGTGTGAGTTCTGGTGATGCCATGCTGGCAATGCAGGAAATCATGGCCAAGCTGCCAAGTATGGGTATGCAGGGATATGATTATGAATGGAGCGGTTTATCACTTGAAGAAAATGAAGCTGGCTCGCAAACTGCTGCATTGCTTGCCCTTTCGATCCTGATCGTATTCCTGTGTCTTGCAGCACTTTACGAGAGCTGGTCTATTCCATTCTCGGTACTCATGGTTATTCCATTGGGTATTGTGGGTGCCGTGGTACTGACGTTCTTAGGTATGATGATTTCGAAAGATCCTAACCTCTCGAATAACATCTACTTTAAAGTTGCAATTATTGCGGTAATTGGTCTGGCTGCGAAAAACGCTATTCTGATTGTCGAATTTGCAAAAGACCTGCAAGAAGAAGGTGAAGAACTGTTAGAAGCTACGCTGCATGCCGCAAGAATGCGTTTGCGTCCAATTATCATGACCACATTAGCATTTGGTTTTGGTGTACTGCCGCTTGCCCTGTCTTCAGGTGCCGGTGCAGGCAGCCAGCACTCGGTAGGTTACGGTGTATTGGGTGGCGTCATCAGCTCAACATTACTGGGTATCTTCTTTATTCCAGTATTCTATGTATGGATCCGTAGCATTTTTAAACAGAAACCAAAAAACAGAAATAATCAGGAGCAAATATCGTGATGCAAAATTTCTGGACTTTAACAGGTCGCGGTTTTGCTTTGTCTGTTCTAGCGCTTGCCCTGACTGCATGTCAGAGCATGCGCGGTCCAGAGCCAGTCGCTAATGCCAATATTCCCAACAATTATATTGAAGCAGATAGTGGAACCTCGATTGCGGCACAGGGCTATAAAGACTTTTTCTCAGATGATCGCCTGAAATCGGTGATTGATCTGGCCTTGACCAATAACCGTGACCTGCGTACGGCGACCCTGAACATTCAGCGAGCCCAGCAGCAGTTCCAGATCTCTGAAAATAACCAGCTCCCTACCATTGGTGCCAGTGGTAGTGTACTACGCCAGGACAACCTGAACAGTCAGGGCCGTGGTCCGACTACTTCATACAATGTAGGGCTGGGTGTAACAGCTTATGAGCTGGATTTTTGGGGTCGTGTCCGTAGCTTGCGTGATGCAGCACTAGACACCTTCCTGGCTACGCAGACTGCTCGTGACTCTACCCAGATCAGCCTGATCAGTCAGGTATCCCAAGCCTGGCTCAACTATTCATTTGCCAGTGCCAATCTGGACCTGGCTGAACGTACACTGGCTGCCCAGCTTGAATCCTACAATCTGAACCGGAAACGTTTTGATGTCGGGATTGATTCTGAATTACCCGTACGTCAGGCACAGATTTCTGTTGAGACTGCTCGCAATGACGTAGCGAATTATCGCACGCAAATTGCGCAGGCCCGTAACCTGCTCAATTTACTGGTGGGTGAACAGGTTCCTGACAACCTGTTGCCACCGAAGCGTATTAGCCGTGTAACGAACCAAAATGTCCTTTCGACCGGTCTGCCAAGTGACCTGCTGGTTAACCGTCCGGACATCCGTACTGCTGAATATCAGCTGAGTGCCGCCGGAGCCAATATTGGGGCTGCACGCGCACGCCTGTTCCCGACGATCAGTCTGACTGGTTCGGCTGGCTATGCCTCAACTGACCTGAGTGACCTGTTCAAATCAGGTGCATTTGTCTGGTCGCTTGGCCCAAGTCTGGATATTCCAATCTTCGACTGGGGTACGCGTCGTGCCAATATTGCTATTTCTGAAACAGATCAGCAGATTGCCTTGTCAGATTATGAGCGTTCAATTCAGGCTGCATTCCGTGAAGTTAATGATGCACTGGCTGTTCGTAAAAATATTGGTGACCGTGTTGCTGCACAGCGTCGTCTGGTAGAAGCCACCAATACTTCATATCGTCTGGCAAATGCACGCTTCCGTGCCGGTATTGACAGCTATCTGACTGTACTTGATGCACAGCGTGCTTCATATGCAGCCGAGCAAGGCTTGTTGCTCCTTGAACAGGCCAATCTGAATAATCAGGTAGAACTGTATAAATCTTTAGGTGGTGGGGTTAAAACCACTAGTTCCGATTTGATTGCTCGCCCGGCTTCAACTGCTGAACAAAAAGCAAACCGAGAAGCGAAAGCTGTACAGTAAGCATAATTTATAAGGGAGCCCACTTCAGTGGGCTTTTTTATTGCTTTTCAAGTTCAAATTTTCTATCTTCAATTATGAACAAAAGGAAAATAAGATGTTATTAAGCAATCTAGAATCTGTTCCGGGTCACCACATTACCAGGCAAATTGATGTGGTCTATGGCAGTACGTTCCGTTCTAAGCATGTCGGACGTGACTTTATGGCTGGTCTGAAAAATATTGTAGGCGGAGAACTTAAAGGTTATACCGAATTATTAGAAGAATCCCGTCAGGAAGCCATGAACCGCATGATTGAAAAAGCCCAAAATCTGGATGCCAATGCAATTGTCGGGATTCGTTTTTCTACCTCAAATATAGCACAAGGTGCTTCTGAACTGTTCGTATATGGGACTGCAGTCACCGTAACTCCAGTTGCACCTTCAATTCCAGATCCGTTCTCTTCATAAAATCTCACAGGATGCCGGGTTATGGACGCTTTGATTTTTAAGATCGGAATTTTTATAGTGCTGTTCGTGGTTGGCTGGGCATTTGGGCGCCATGTCGAATACAAACATCTGCGTGAACTAGAAGAAAAAGAAAATATGCTGGCACATATTACTGTTGATAATCAGCGCTTTCATACCACCTTGAATACCGGACAGCTCGTCTCGAGCAATGTAGTCATCTCACACGACTATTTTAAATATGTGATTGCCAATATTCAGAATTTTTTTGGTGGCCGGCTCACTGCTTATGAAAGTATTGTAGAAAGAGCTCGGCGTGAGGCAATTATACGTTTAAAGCAAGAAGCTCAGCGTACAGGAGCAACCCATATCATGGGTTTACGCCTGAGTACCACTGAACTCGGAATGCAGGGTGGCATGGTTGAAGTATTTGCCTACGGCACAGCAATTAAAACCACATAAGTCATTTTTAGTAGGGGGACTGAACAGGATTTGCAGTTCTCCCCCAGCCCTCCAAAAAAGAAGCACAGGTCACTTTACTTTCATTTTACGGATCATTTTATATAGCAGCTTGGGTGATAGGCGAGATACCAGTACACCCAGCTTTTCCTTATGGCCTCCTACGACAATATATTCTTCCCCAGCCAGTAAGGCCTCAACCGTAATTTTGGCAAACTGTTGTGGTTCCAGACCATTTTCTATTGCTTCATCCTGATGACCTTGTGGCTTGCCCTCTCCATTTAAGGCATTAAATGACACATTGGTTTTCACAAAACCGGGGAAAATTACAGAAACGCCTATACCCTCCTGAGCAACTTCAGCACGCAGACTATTGGCCCACATATGGATTGCTCCCTTGGCCGCCGAATAGGACGCGCGATACTGAGTACCCAGTAGTCCTGCTACACTTGAGACAAAGACAATCTGTCCAGACTTCTGCTGGATAAAAGTGGGCAAGACTGTTTTGGTCAGAAATACCTGTGAGAAATAATCGACTTCCATGATGGCACGTTCGGTCTGCATGGTAGTATCCTGAATCAAGGCGCGCTGGCTGAGGCCTGCATTATTGATGAGCCAGTCAATGCGGCCTTTAGCAGCCAATACCTGATCATAAGCATGACGTACCTGACTTTCATCTGTTATATCCATAGGAACAACCAGATGCTCTTGCGCATTTGGCAAAGCCAGACGAACTTTTTCCAGCTCATCATAACGGCGCGCGCTCAGGACCAGCTTTGCTCCTAACGCTGCACATTCTTGTGCCAGCGCCTTACCTAGACCTGAAGATGCGCCAGTGATCCAGACGATTTTATTGTTTAATTGCGGACTTGCCATTTTTCTCTGCCTTTTATTCCTGGTCAGTTAACAACTTTTTATCAGGCTTTTTGCATAAAGCCCATAAAATGTTCAATGTATGCATTGGCCTGTTCCTTTTGGAGCTGGGTCCCAATTTTTTCTAGGCGTTTATAGCCTAAATGGGTAGTCACATGAATTACGCCACTTAAGGTCTTGTCAATAAATACATTAAATTTAAGCTGCTTCTTCGGTTCACGGATCAGGCAGGTCACGCCAAGATCAATAATATGAATAAGCAAGGCAAAAGCTCGTGGCACTGCACTCAGCTGGCCTGCCCGAATCTGTTCAACAGTCTCCAGTACATCCTGCATGAGCTGCATATGCACGTCATAGCGGATCCAGATTTGCCGGTCATGTTCACAGATCAGTCCTGCAAAATAGTTGACCAGTGGCAACAGGCGCTCATTACTAAAAAATGAAATCGCCCAAGGCAGGTATTTACGTAAAGTTTCCAGTATCTGCCTGACCACCTGCCGGTTTTCTTTAATTTCTTTTGTATCCTCAGTGTTTATGCTATTGGCCTGCTTTAAAATTAGTTCGCTAAAGGCCTGCTCAATAATTTCACAGGCAATTTCGCTGAGTACCCCACCCAGCATTTCAGCCTGACTTGCTTTTACCCCGGCATTTAACTGCATGCGAATAACTTCAAAACGGCTGTAAGAGGATTCACTCAATTTGAGAAATACAGCATAGCTCATGAAGGTTGTTTCCTTATTTTTCACTACTTATATTTTTTATCTGAATGCTTAAAGGCCTCGATACGGACTTAAAGCAGCTTAAATCTACCGTGTTTCAGCATAAATACAAAATTATTTGTCGGGTTTTACTGCATTAAAAACAGATATTTTTTTGCTACAATGAATACAATTTTTTATTGGCTTTTGATCTTTTAAAACTATGACCGATTCAGCTCAGAATATTGCAACAACCTACGATCCAACCGAGATCGAGAAAAAATGGTACCAGACCTGGGAAGAGCGTGGCTATTTCAAGCCATCTGAAAAAGGTGAGTCATTCTGTATTATGATTCCGCCGCCAAATGTCACTGGTAGCTTGCACATGGGTCATGGTTTTAATAATGCCATTATGGATGCCCTGACTCGCTATAACCGTATGTCAGGTAAAAATACACTTTGGCAGCCAGGTACGGACCATGCTGGTATCGCAACCCAAATGGTGGTTGAGCGCCAGCTGGCAGCACAAAATATTAGCCGTCATGACCTGGGCCGTGACAAGTTCATCGAGAAAGTCTGGGAATGGAAAGAACAGTCTGGTGGCAATATTACCCGTCAGATCCGTCGTCTGGGTTCTTCGGTGGACTGGTCACGTGAACGCTTTACCATGGATGACGGTTTATCCAATGCAGTTAAAGAAGTCTTCGTAAAACTGCATGAAGAAGGCCTGATCTACCGTGGTAAACGTCTGGTGAACTGGGACCCGAAACTGCAAACGGCCCTGTCTGATCTTGAAGTTGAATCGGTTGAGGAAAAAGGTTCTCTCTGGCACTTTAAATATTTCTTTGAAGATAAAACGCTGCGTACCCAAGACGGCCATGATTACCTAGTGGTCGCCACCACACGTCCAGAAACCCTACTGGGTGATACGGCAGTTGCTGTACATCCTGAAGATGAACGCTATGCGCACCTGATTGGTAAAAATATCGTATTACCGATTACTGGCCGTTTAGTACCTGTGGTTGCCGATGAATATGTAGAAAAAGATTTTGGGACCGGCTGCGTAAAAATCACCCCTGCACATGACTTCAATGACTATGAAGTAGGCAAGCGCTGCGAACTGCCCATTATCAATATCTTCAACAAAAATGCAGAAGTACTGGCTGAGTTTGAATATATTGCCAAAGCTGGGGAACAAATTTCTAAAACCATCCCTGCCCCAGCAGATTATATTGGTCTAGAGCGTTTTGAAGCACGTAAGAAACTGGTTGCACACGCCGAAGCCGAAGGCTGGTTAGACCAGATTCAGCCTTATGACCTCAAAGCACCACGTGGTGACCGTTCAGGCGTTATTGTTGAGCCATTGCTGACTGACCAATGGTATGTAAAAATTGCCCCTCTTGCGAAGCCGGCCATCGAAGCAGTGCAAGACGGTCGGATCAAGTTTGTTCCTGAGCAGTACAGCAATATGTACATGGCGTGGATGAACAACATTCAAGACTGGTGTATCTCGCGTCAACTGTGGTGGGGTCACCGTATTCCGGCCTGGTACGATGCTGAAGGCAATGTCTATGTGGGCCGTGATGAAGCAGAAGTTCGAGCAAAAAATAATATCCCTGCCGATGTTCAGTTAGACCAAGACGAAGATGTACTGGATACCTGGTTCTCATCTGGTCTTTGGACATTCTCGACTTTAGGCTGGACTGGCGATGAAGCCAAAGATAAAGCCAACTATTTCTTAAATACTTTCCACCCGACTGATGTACTGGTGACAGGTTTCGACATCATCTTCTTCTGGGTTGCCCGCATGATCATGCTGACCATGCACTTCATGAAAAATGAAGATGGTACGCCTCAGGTGCCGTTCAAAACTGTGTATGTACATGGTCTGGTACGTGATGGCGAAGGTCAGAAGATGTCTAAATCTAAGGGTAACGTACTTGACCCATTAGACTTGATTGACGGTGTGGATCTTGAAACTTTGGTACAAAAACGTACTACAGGTTTGATGAACCCGAAACAAGCGGCGAAGATTGAAAAATCGACGCGTAAAGAATTCCCCGAAGGTATTCAAGCTTACGGTACTGACGCAGTTCGTTTCACATTCTGTGCGCTTGCCAACACCGGACGTGACATCAAGTTCGACATGAAGCGTGTTGAAGGCTACCGTAACTTTGCCAACAAGATCTGGAACGCAACGCGTTTCGTGATGATGAATGTCGAAGGTCAAACCATTGGTTCAGAAGCACGTCAAGACCTTTGGGAATTGCCTGAACAGTGGATCGTAAGCCGTCTGCAAAAAGCGGAACAAGCAGTGCAAACAGCATTTGCAACCTACCGTTTAGACTTGGCTGCGCAAGCGATTTACGAGTTCATTTGGAACGAATACTGCGACTGGTATGTAGAGTTAACTAAACCAGTATTGAACGATGCGAACGTATCTGATGAGCGTAAAGCTGAAGTTCGTCGTGTTCTTCTTGCGGTGATGGAAGCGTCTTTACGTCTTGCACATCCGTTAATGCCGTATTTGACAGAAGAAATCTGGCAAACGCTTGCACCGAAACTTAACATTTCGGGCGAAACGATTATGCTTGCACAGTACCCTGTTGCTGACCAAGCACTTATCAATGACCAAGCTGAAGCAGATATGCAATGGCTTCAAGGTTTGATTGGTGCGGTTCGTAACATCCGTGGTGAGATGGGTTTAGGGAATGCGCGTTTGTTGCCTGTTCTTCTGCAAAATACTACTGATGCTGAAAAAGCACGTATTGACCGTATTGAGCCGTTGTTTAAAGCATTGGCAAAAGTTGAGAGCATTACATTCTTAACTGATGGCGAACAACCACCATTGTCTTCTTCATCTGTAGTCGGTCATGTATCTGTATTCGTTCCAATGAAGGGCTTAATTGATCCTAAAGCGGAATTGGGTCGTCTACAAAAAGACTTAGACAAGGTTCAAAAGCAACATGACCAAATTGCAACTAAACTTGCAAACGAAGGTTTTGTAGCGAAAGCACCTGCTGCTGTGGTTGAAGGCGAGAAAGTGAAACTTGCTGAATTTGCTGATCAGTTAGCGAAGATTAAAGCGAATATGGAGCAGATTGCGGCGCTTTAATTTATTGCTAAATTATTAAAAATAAAGCTAAAATCCCCTCATAATTGAGGGGATTTTTTTAGTTAAATAAGTCTCTAATAATACGTCTAGAACTAGATTCAAGCTTAAATTTTTTCATCCGATCATAATAATTTGGAACTGATACACCGTGCTGCCGATACTCAAATATCTCTTCTTGGATATCTTTTAACATGTTATTAATACACTTAGGGTCATCTGAATCCACTATATGCTTTTGTAAAGCACTAAATTTCTTATTAGCATTTTCTAACAATACAATGGTCTTATAATTACTTAAAATATTTTCTCCTAAGAAAAAATACAACGATAATAATATTACAAAGATTTCATAAATTTTCTTCCACATTGGATATTCACTGTAAGTGATAAACATGAATATACTTAATGCAATAAAAATTAGTAAGCTTATAAAAATCAATACATTAAAAAGTATGTAATCTTTACGCACTGAATCCGTCCAAAATAGATTCTGTTTTTGAGCCGCCAATATATCTTTCGGGTAAGTTAAATTTTGAATTTCATCGTTATACCAATTGCGAAGCTTTTCGATATTTTCATCTTTTTTATGCTTGCAATATAGGTGCTCTATTTCAGTTTTATCTTGTTTAATTTTCCATTCAAAGGATAAGTCAAAAATATTAGTGTCAAATTTTTGCTGTATATTTGCACCCAAAATTTGGTATTGAGAAGATTTTTTCATCAAAAAACCTCCCATTACTAAAACAAATAGATCTATCAAGAAACGTAAAACAGAATATTGATCTGTTGCATCAATATAAGAATTAAGAACTAAGAAGCTTATTAAAAATGGCACAAAGACCAAAATTCGATAACCTGATCGATATAACTTAGCCTCATTATAACTTTGTCTCTGAGCAGCTAATAATCTTAGATTTTCTTCTAAATTCTGCTTATATAAGATATTAGACATCTAACTCACCCATAAGCAGGAAAAAATGAACCCAATACGTTTTCCCAATACTCGAAAGCTTTCTCTTTTTCCCCAATATCTTCATAGTAATTACCATTCTGAATATTCTCTAGGTCATTACTAGTGCGTACATAAATTTTATTTTGAAGATCTCTATCCAAGCGATTGATATTACCTTCAATACCTTTGGGATCGGTCACATCATAATAGATATTATCTTTTATGTAATTCAGACATTGTTGTACTTCAACTTGCAACGTTCCACATGGTTGCCAAATATTAGATCTATTCTTATAAAAATTTAGAAGCATAACTTCTAGTAAATAAGATGAGGGGATCGAAGTCTTTCTATCTATCTTATTCCAATATTTGATTAAGCGAATAATTTCTAAAATTTGCCCATTGTATTTTTGATTCACTTCTGTTGCTAGAGTTTGATCCTTTCTTGGATCCGTTTGCATCCAATAATTTCCATTACCACTTGGGATTAAATAGACTCCACTTTGAGTATAAAAACATGGAACTAAATCGAAGTTCCATTCATTACTGGTCATTTGAAATGTGACTGCCTGCTGACGTCTATTTAATTGAGGATTTTGATAGCCACTCATATTACTTAGCATCCTTTTAAATCTATTAAGAACTTTAATAGGACTCAAAGTATCGTCATCATTCAAAAGTTGTGACCAAATGCCTTTGTCCGATGGATTACTAATCGAAATAATGGCTTCATCATAATTACTAGCTTCATTCCATACGAATTTTCCACCATTCAAACCAATCATTTGATCAATATCATCAAGTGGCTTCACTTTAGTTCTTCTAGAAAAAGAGCCAAATGGCAAATTGTAGGTTTCAGCAAAATCTAACTTTTCTGCACTATTTGCATTTAATAACTTTATTTGTGCAAGCAAATGATCTCGACTTCTTCTGCCAGCATCAGTGCGACTTTTCAATAAATTAACTTTATCTTGTACTAATTCATTAAGCGCACCATTAATCGTTCTAGCCATTTTTATATCTCTTATTCCTGCGTACATTTTTTATAAATATGGGCTTAATACATTTTTTCAACAATAAATCATCATTTTTTTACAATATTCACTATACCACTGTTTTTTATAAAATTTAATATATTCTACAGAAAGAGAACGTAATTTAATTTTATTCCTGCATAGCTTTCACAATGGATGTTCCCTATCCTGAGCAAGCTTTAAAGTAATGCTTTAAAACGAAGCGCAAGTAATGAGTATCCTCAAAATATATTCTGAGTGCGCAAGAGAGGGAGAAACGCATTAAAGCACTCCATTCTCCATCAACATCTCTACCCCACTCATCTTCTTCATATACTTCAACCGTTCCTTTTCCCCTTTTAACTGCTTTTTCATTGCTGAAGTATCCGCATCTACCTGCTTATATAAATCTGTAATTTTCACTTTGCCTATATATGCTTTTTTATTCCAGCTCAATGATTGAATAATTTCTTCTATCTGATCATCCAACTTTTGACTTTGCAGATCTAAGGCCAATTGGTAAAACTTCATTTGTTCCGCACTTAGACCCTTTTGTGAAGTACCCCGATTCTGCTCAATCTGGATTTGCAGTTTCAGTAAATAAAACAAATCCTGCGCTGCATAAGCCTCATTCGCTCGCTGCAGTAACTCAGTCTTTTCAACTTTTTTGCTTTCATCCGGTTCACGGTCTGGGTGAATAGTTGCAGCAATTTTTAAGTACACTGTTTTTAAAGACTGCTCGGCCAGCTTTGTAGCCTGCTCCAGTTTTTCCTGCTGGCGTTTAAGCTTGGCTTGCTCTCGTGTCTGGCTGTACTTTTCGCTATCCCATTCTTCAAAATCTTCAGATGCTATCTGTTCCGAATTATTTTCTTCATCAAAAAATAGCTCTATTTCCTCTGCACTTTGCTTTCTATTTTTTCTGGCTTGCGTATGTTCAATATGCTGTTGATAGTAATTATAAATGTCGTCAATAATCTCGGTTTGCTGCCTTGATAAAGATTGAGAGTTTTTTAAGTAAGCTGCAAGATACTGAATTTTAACATCCAGTTGCGTTGCCTCTGCCTTGGAGAATTCTGCCTCATGCAAATGTTTCCATAGCTGTTCCAATTGTTGAAACAGCACTGCATGCAACTCTTGATAGACCGGCATTAAAGTCTGACGGGTATATTGCTGAATCTGTTCCTGCGCCTGCTGCCACTGCTTCAGTTCAAGCTGTTGCTTCTCAATTTTATCAATTAGCCGGTTCAGCTTTCTCTGCTGCGGTGAAAGCCCGACATCGGGCTGAAGCGTGTTTTTTAATTCAAGTGCCATATGAATAATGCAGCAAAAGAAAAATTATACCTGATTTAAAGTCCATCATCTGATCCTTTACTTTACATCACCCAAGCAATTACAAGCGGCAACGTTATGGCAGCGCATAAGGTCTGTAAACTGATAACAGCTGCCATAAGCTGACTATCACCCTTTAACACTTTAGTCAGAATATAAGCTGCCGAGGCTGTCGGTAATGCGAAAAAAATCACCAGAATCTGCGTTTGTAACACAGGAAGCTGCATCCACCAGCAAATTCCTATAGCCAACGCCGGCATTACCAGCAAACGGGCAAAAGTATCCAGCATTAAGGTAAGAATATCTTTTTTCATTTCCATAAACTGTAAGGCTGCACCGACACAGAGTAGGCCCAGTGGCAGGCTTGCAGCAGAAAACAGTTTGATCAGGTTAAATACTCCTTCCCAGACAGGAATCTTTAATACATTTACGATCGCCCCTACCAGACAAGACATGATCAAGGGATTCTTCAACAGAGAAATAATGACAGGTCGTAAGCTCATCTGCTCGCTAG
Source organism: Acinetobacter sp. UNC436CL71CviS28 (assembly GCF_000620525.1). Lineage (NCBI taxonomy): Bacteria > Pseudomonadati > Pseudomonadota > Gammaproteobacteria > Moraxellales > Moraxellaceae > Acinetobacter > Acinetobacter sp. UNC436CL71CviS28. Next base: position 24,868 of record NZ_KK211147.1, on the reverse strand, counting down.
ACGTCAGTGACAGCACAGAAATGATATTAACCAGTGGTATACAGACTGCCAGCAGAACCGCCAGTATGGCCATACCTTCCTGTTTAAACAGTGCTGCCACCAGTGCCAGCCCGATGTAAGTATTAAAACGGACAATACTTTGTGTATGTACGCCAAAGCGGGCAGGCTGAATGTGTTTTATATAGCGCAGCAGGTACAAGACAATCGTGGCAGTCAGCACTGTAATAAACATTGCCGCCAGCAGCATTTTCAGACTGTCAAATTCAATTTTTGCAGTCGCTAAAGTGTGAAACAGCAGCGCCGGAAACAAGATATAGTAATTCAGCTTTTCAGCGCCTGACCAAAACTCGATACTTAAAAAATGGTATCTTCTAAACAGGTAGCCCGTAGCAATGAATGCAACCAACGGAAAAAGGGCCAGAATTATATGTGTCATGTGAAATACTATATGCTGGGGCCGCATTAAAAAGTATCAAATTAATTTTTGATCCAAGCAGCAAAAATGAATAATGTTTTAAACAACATATAAGCTCTGCAAAGGATACACAATCTGTATTTTTAGCCCTAAGTAAAAAAATAGTTTTTTATTTTTCCTGCTTCATAAAAACAAGCCAGTCTCATCATGAGAGAAATGGAGTATAGAGTTGAAATACTATACGCGATCAAGCTCCTCTTACAGCCGTCAGTTGTAAGTAAAACTAATCACCCACATCCTTTTAAAATGATGCTTTTTTCACCATAATTTCTTTTATTTACAAACATTTGGATAAAAGTCCCTACAACTTCAGTCGTGGATATCTTCCACACCGATTATTAACATGCTAAAAGATAAGTTGAAAGATATATAAAAATATTTAATCGTTTAAAACAGGTAAACATTCAAGTGTTTATCTTGGGCAGGAACAGCAAGCTCACAACAATAGAAAAGGAGTTTTACCATGTCAAATAAAGTACGTGCAGCCTCAGTGCTGTGCCTGAGTACATTGATGCTCGGCCTTGTGGCCTGTAGTAACAATAATAATGCTCCTGCTAGTGAAAATAATGCTGCATCGGGGAATGCTGCAAATACAGGTTCAGCAGGTTCGGGGACATTGGAGAAGATCCGTCAGTCTGGCACTGTAGTACTAGGACACCGTGATTCATCTATTCCATTTTCTTATATTGCAGATAATCCAAACCAGCCGGTGGGTTATGCTCATGACTTGCAAATGAAGGTCGTAGAAGCTCTCAAGCAGAAACTGAACAAACCGGATCTGAAAGTGCGTTACAACCTGGTGACCAGCCAGAACCGTATTCCTTTGGTTTCAAATGGTACCGTCGATCTGGAGTGCGGCTCAACCACCAACAATAAGGAACGTCAGCAACAGGTCGACTTTTCGGTTGGTTTCTTCCAGGTCGGTTCTCGTCTGCTTACAGCGAAAGACTCAGGTATTAAGGATTTTTCTGACTTAAAAGGCAAAAAGGTCGTAACCACCGCCGGCACAACTTCTGAACGTTATATCCGTCAGCATGCACAGGAACTGGGGATTGGTGAAGTTATTTCTGCCAAAGACCATGCTGATTCATTCTTAATGCTGCAAAACGGCCGTGCGGCAGCCTTTATGATGGATGATATTCTGCTGGCTGGTGAAAAGTCTAAAGCCAAAGAACCAGACAAGTGGGTAATTGTAGGTACACCACCGATTCAGGAAGTTTATGGCTGTATGCTGCGTAAAGGTGACAAAGAATTTAAACAGGTAGTTGATGACGCAATCAAGGCCACTTATGCCTCTGGTGAAATCAACGATATGTATAAAAAGTGGTTCCAGCAGCCAATTCCACCAAAAAATATTAACCTGAACTTCCCAATGTCGGAACAAGTAAAAGCCCTGATCAGCAATCCGCATGACCGGGATCAGTAAGTCCTGATTTTAGACAGTCATCGTCAGGCCAGATATCTTCTGACCTGCTTCTGTCAGGAGTTTTCATGAATTATAGCTGGAATTGGTCAGTACTGTTTCAGTCGACTGGTGTAGGTGACAGCACTTATTTGCAATGGGTATTAATCGGTCTGGGCTGGTTACTGGTCATTGCGCTGGTGGCCTGGAGTATTGCCATGGTGCTGGGGAGCATCCTAGGAATTATGCGCACCCTGCCCAGTAAGACTGCACGTACTATCGGCACTGCTTATGTAACACTTTTTCGTAATGTTCCCTTATTGATTCAACTGTTTATCTGGTTCTATGTAGTCCCGAACTTTTTGCCTGGTCCGGTCAAGGACTGGTGGATGAACGACTTAAGCTCAAATGCCAGTGCACTCATCTCGGCCAGTGTCGGATTGGGCCTGTTTACTGCCGCACGTGTCTGTGAACAGGTACGTACCGGTATTGAGGCATTGCCACGTGGCCAGATCAATGCAGGTTATGCCATGGGCTTTAGTACATCACAGTTATACCGCTATGTCATTCTGCCACAGTCATTCCGGACGATTTTGCCGCCGCTCAGTTCCGAGCTGACCAACTGTGTTAAAAACACTTCAGTTGCTTCACTGGTCGGGGTAGCGGAAATCATTTCACAGATGAAAACCATTAGTGAATATACCCAAAATACTATTGAAATTTATACCTTTGTGACCCTGATTTTTATTGTGATCAATGTCTGCCTCATTTTACTGATGACCCTGTTGGAACACCGTTTACGTGTTCCGGGCCTGATTGCAGGAGGCAAATAATATGGAATGGCTCACTTCGTTTCTACAGGATTTACAGGCTTCTGGTCCGGCACTCTGGTACGGCATGACCATCACCCTGAAAGTTGTCTGTATTGCCACCCTTGGCGGAATTCTGATTGGTACCCTGCTGGCCCTGATGCGCCTGTCTTCTTTTAGAATACTTAATCTGGTGGCACAGGCGTATGTAAATCTGTTCCGTTCCATTCCCCTGCTGCTGGTGCTGATGTGGTTCTACTTTGCAGTTCCATTCATTTACACCACAATAACCGGACGTTTCCTGACTATAGATACTGCTTTGGTTTCCAGTATCGTAGCCTTCATGCTGTTTGAAGCAGCCTATTTCTCGGAAATTGTACGTGCAGGCATACAGTCAATTCCACGAGGCCAAAGTGCTGCGGCTTATGCTCTAGGAATGACATATAGCCAGAACATGCGGCTGGTTGTTTTGCCTCAGGCCTTTCGCAAGATGACTCCTTTACTGCTACAGCAGACTATTATCCTGTTTCAGGATTCAACCATGGTTTATGCCATTGGTCTGCTGGATTTCTTCCGCAGCAATTATGTCCGCGGTGACCTGATGTCACTGCTCACTCAATACATCCTGTTTGCCGGTCTGGTCTATTTCACCATTAGTGCACTGGCAACATATACCGTAAGAAGATTACAAAAAAGGTTACATGTATGAATGATCAAAAGATCATGATTGATATGCACAATGTCAGCAAGTGGTATGGCAAGTTTCAGGTACTCACAGACTGTACCACCCAGATTCGTCAAGGTGAAGTGGTAGTAGTCTGTGGCCCATCAGGTTCCGGGAAATCCACTTTAATCAAAACAGTCAATGGTCTGGAAACTATCCAGCAGGGACAGATTCTGGTTGATGGTATTGCGATTAATGACCCCAAAACCGATCTGAACAAATTGCGTAGCCGGGTTGGTATGGTATTTCAGCATTTTGAACTGTTTCCTCACCTCAGCATTACTGAGAATCTGACTATTGCCCAGATTAAGGTATTGGGTCGCAGTGAAGCTGAGGCCAAGAAAAAAGGCCTGGCATATCTGGACCGTGTCGGTTTAAGTACTCAGGCAAACAAGTACCCGGCCGAGCTTTCCGGTGGCCAGCAGCAACGTGTGGCAATTGCCCGTGCTTTAAGCATGGACCCAATTGCCATGCTATTTGATGAACCCACCTCTGCTCTTGATCCGGAAATGATTAATGAAGTACTGGACGTAATGGTTGAACTGGCTAAAGAAGGTATGACCATGATGTGCGTAACTCATGAAATGGGTTTTGCCCGTCAGGTCGCAGACCGGATTATTTTCATGGATCAGGGTAAAATCGTGGAAGACTGTAGCAAGCAGGAGTTTTTCACAACGCCTCGGGGTGAACGTGCTCAGCAGTTCCTGAACAAGATTCTGCATTAAAAAAATTGATGAGAACAAGCAGATCATATGATCTGCTTTTTTATAGTGTTTAAGATTAAATCCAGGTTTACAGTTAGTTTTGTTAAATTTTCAACCTGATTCTCTACTGTTTATCTTTAGCTTGAAAATGCACTTTTTCATAGCACAATTTCATAACCAGCCTTATATTCATAAAAAATAGTATATATTTATCAATAGATTAAATCATAAATAGACTATATTCTCCTGCCCCATCTTGGCGCAAAACTATAATTTAAACCTAAGTAATTGCTTTATATCGAGTCTTGTTATTTCTTAGCAAAACTTAATCAATATTTTCCGTCTTCTCCTCTCTTTTACTTAAATTTGGCATGGTTATACTGACTGAGTTTTAGGTCAGTTGCACCGAATTGGAACCTCATTATGCAGAATATGGATTTATTTTTTCTCCTTCTTGGTGCAATTCTGGTACTTGCCATGCATGCCGGATTTGCTTTTTTAGAATTGGGAACTGTACGTCATAAGAATCAGGTGAATGCCTTAAGTAAAATTCTGACAGACTTCTCGATTTCTGCCTTGGCTTATTTTTTTGTTGGTTATTATATTGCCTATGGTCATCATTTTTTTCACCTAGGTGCAACGCTGGCTGAAGATCATGGCTATAACCTGATGCGCTGTTTTTTTCTGCTGACTTTCGCGGCAGCCATACCTGCCATCATCTCTGGCGGTATTGCTGAACGTGCCAAAATGCGCTCTCAAGCAATTGCGACTCTAGTTCTGGTTGCCTTAATTTACCCGTTCTTTGAAGGTATGATCTGGAACGGGAATCTGGGCCTCCAGGACTGGCTCAAGTCCAGTTTTGGTGCAAGCTTTCATGACTTTGCCGGTTCAGTGGTAGTCCATGCGATGGGCGGCTGGATTGCCTTGGCAGCTGTAATCCTTTTAGGCGCGCGTCGTGGCCGCTATAAAAAAGATGGACGGATCAGTGCACATCCCCCTTCTTCAATTCCTTTTCTGGCGTTGGGTTCCTGGATTCTGATTGTGGGCTGGTTTGGTTTTAATGTTATGAGTGCCCAGCGTCTGGATGCTATCTCCGGTCTGGTGGCCATTAACTCCCTGATGGCCATGACAGGTGGAACGCTGGCTGCCAACTTTATAGGTAAAAATGACCCTGGTTTTTTGCATAACGGACCACTTGCCGGATTAGTGGCTATCTGTGCCGGGTCAGATATTGTTCATCCAGTAGGTGCCTTAATTATTGGAGCACTGGCAGGTATTATTTTTGTCAAGCTGTTTACTTATACCCAAAACCGTCTAAAGGTAGATGATGTACTCGGTGTGTGGCCATTACACGGCGTATGTGGCGCTTTTGGTGGAATAGCAGTGGGAATATTTGGACAGCAGATATTGGGTGGTCTGGGCGGTGTTTCATTCATTTCACAGTTATTCGGTACTTTGCTGGTAATTGTTATTGCACTGGGCGGTGGTTTTTTAGTCTATGGCGTACTTAAACTGACTGTGGGTATCCGATTAAGTCAGGAAGATGAGTTTGTTGGTGCAGACCTCTCTATCCATAAAATTTCTGCTAATTCGGATGATAGTATGTTTTAAAATTCTGCTTATATGTGGCGGCCATCCAGGCCGCTTTTTAGCTTTATTAACCAATAAATTGCCAGATTTCCTCAAGTTTTTTAATTCTGGGGCTTATTAACTGAGCGTCATATGGATCTACTTCATGAAAGCCTTCCATCCAGACCGGATGCATTCCTGCATTTTGTGCGCCCTGAATATCATTTATGGGATGGTCACCAATAAACAGACATTCTTCAGGCATAACATTCAGCCGCTGACATACATATTGAAAAATTTCTGGCTCCGGCTTTTTAGAACCTGCTAGCTCCGAACTGACAATCAGGTCAAAATAGTGAGCGATATTTAAACCCTCTATAATTTTGAGTCGTGTGTCATGACCGCCATTTGACACTATTGCCAGTTTAAAACCCTGCTGTTTTAGCTCTTGCAATACTTGTTCAGAGCCTTCCATCGGTACTGCATGCAGGCCAAACTGTTCAAACCAGAATGCCGTCAACTCATCAAAATCTACAGCATGATGCCATTTAAGTTCATGTTGTAATGCCTGTGCAACGGAAGCAGCAATACTCGGATGAGTTAGCAATTCCTTTTTGGGATAGCCGCCATTATCAATCCGGTTGATGATAGCTTTAATCTGCATTACATCCACCTCTCCCAGGTGCCGCTGATAATATTGGGCCAAATAGTAACTATAAGCCTCTACACTCTGGTCACGGTGTGTCAGAGTATTATCCAGATCAAAAAGGATGGCTTGAATCATACATCATATTCATAACTTAAAATTTAGAAAATTAGAGTAGCCTAATTGAGAATCGGCGTTATACTAATTTGTGTTAAAAACATACAGCAATTGCAACTATAACAACCAGCTCGATCATGACAGGGCTATTAGTCATCACAATAATTTAAATCATTTATCTTTTGCCAAGAATGAGTTACATGATGAAAAAAAGAGCATTTGCCTTCAGTATTAGCTTAGCCTCAATATGGATGAATTCAAGTTTTGCCGAACTTGTTTCCAAGACGACAGCTTCAGACTCAACTTTAAATATGCCCTTAGTTTATAACATGATGGCTACATCAACTCCGCATCAAACTGCTGAAAGTTTTACTGCATCTACAGCTGAAACGGTTTCCCCCATGAACAGTGCAAAGCAGACCCTAAATGATAATATGCACGTGATGAATGGTCCTAATCGTACTGCTTTGGATAAACTTTGTCAGGGAAAAATAATGGGAGAGAAAATTACCAGTAACAGTTATCGTCTGTCTGGCACATGCCGGCTCAGCTTCAAACCGAATAACCCTCGTGACTGGTCACGTCTGGAGCAGCATCAGTTCTACAATACAAGCGCTGATCCTACCAGCCGTTTGGGAATATATTCAAAATACCAACAGCTCTGTAAAGATAAAAAAGTAGGACAGTCAATTTATGTCGTAGTGAATAGACAAAAAATTAAAGGGGTGTGTCAGGCTCAGTTTCAGCCTGATTTACCTCAACGTAATTAACCGGTTTTTTCACTTGATTTAGCAAACTGCTGCTCATACGCTTCATTCGATATTGGTAAAAAACCGGGCTCAACAGTGCGAACCATATTATTCATTGGTCCTGTTCATACATAGAATTTTAGAATTTATATTCAAGTCCTATACCCCCTAGAGGCTGTTTATTTTTACTTTCACCCTGCTCGAGCGTTAAATAACCCGCATAACCATAGGTTTTGACCTGTTTATTTAGGGTATAGTCCGCACCTACCATATACTGCTGTGCTTCGTAATCTGGTGTGGCATTCTTAAATGAGGTGGTATTCTGGCTATATTGTGCCTTTAGAATCCAGTCTTGGGCCTGAGGCAGTTGATACTCTGCTCCGATCAGCCAGCCTTGTGCATCATCAATTGTCGCCGCACTCGTTGCATTTCCGGCTGCATCCGCCACTTTTGAACTCTGATAGAGTACTTTCAGATACAGAGGCTGGTTCAAATGAATCCGTCCCACTGCCCGAACGGTATTTGCTGCTGCGAATATACCGCTGCTTAAGGGTTCCGGCTCGGAAGCATTTAAAATACCTCGTCCAAGAAAATTACTTGGGATAGCTTTATCATAGGCAATGCCTGCATTAAACAGTTGATGGTCATAGATGATCGCTGTAGAGAACGCATCACCTAAACCACGCCCAGCTGTTTTAACACCGCCACTGGATTTTTTAATACCTGAAGCTTCTCCAGTTGCCAGTAGCGTATTTATTTTAAGATTTCCTTCCGCTACAGGAATAGCGGGTGATTCATAAACCAGCACATTGTCTACCCTGTTTTCACCAGTAAAAATACCGGCAACATCTGCCTTATTAGCCACATAATTATTAAAGCTATCTACCACACCGGACAGCTGCTTAAGGGGTGTATCATGTTTGCCCAGCTTGAGTGTACCAAGTCTGATATCTTTTAAGCCTATAAAGCGGTTACGCTGGTCAAAATCGGTGTTATCACCATCTGCATAAAAGGTCCATTCAGCAGCATAGATTGCACTTAAACGCTCGTTCAGTTTTTCCTCGCCCTTGATTCCAATAAAGCTACTATTACTATTAATTTCCCAAACGTCTTTATCAGAAACACCCGAACCATTATTTTCTGGAAGATAATCCAGACTTACATCGATCTCCCCATAAATGGCTGGTGCAGCGAAAGATGTGCTTGTAACCAGACTCAAGATTAGCCCCGTTAAAATTTTCATTTTCATGATTTACTCGTGATTGGTTTGTAACGGATCTTAGCGAGCCCTGTGATTGAATAAAATCAATTATTTTTTATTTAAAAATCTGATTTTATTATTTATTTTTTTATTAAAAGCTTAGTTGTCTGCTCAAGAAAGGTATAGTTGTACCTGATACCTTTTATCTCCGCATGAGGTCCATTAAGTTAGATCAACTGCTAATAGTATCTGAATATAGAAAACAACTGAATGAGCGGTATTACAGATAAATACTGGCTGCATATAGTTATTTATTAAGATGCTTCAATATAAAACACTAGAATAATTTATTATTAAGTAGACGACTGGTCTATTATTAATTTATAGTAAAAGTATGAAACGATCAGACAAAAGTGAAGCAACGCGCCAACATATTTTAAGCAGTAGTTTTGAATTGGTACTGCATAAAGGCTTTGTTGGAGTGGGCTTACAGGAAATTCTCAAGAATTGCGATGTGCCTAAAGGCTCATTCTATTATTACTTTGCTTCAAAAGAGGCTTTCGGCTGCGCACTTCTACAACAGTATCTGGCTGATTACACGGTCAGGATTGACCAGTTGATGCAGCAAAAAGGCGGAAGCGCTTACCTACGTCTTCTGGCACTTTGGAAAGCATGGATTAACCCTCCTGCTCATGTTGAAGAAAGTATTCATGGCAGAGGCTGGGCAGAAAACTGTCTGATCGTCAAGTTAGCAGCAGAAGTTTCAGATTTATCTGAAGATATGCGTCAAATTTTGAACTTTGGCGTGCATAAGTTAACAGAACGTATTACGAGTCTACTTAAAGAAGGACAACAAGACGGTTCAATTTCCTTACATATTGAACCTGAAAAACTGGCGCAAACAATGTATCAACTATGGTTGGGTGCAGCTTTATTGGCAAAACTTGCACAAGATAAGCAACCACTCTATCTCGCCTTGGAAACCACCCAACAATTATTAAAACCTTTAAAGGAATAGCAAATGCAAAGTATTATTCATCATCAGTTTGGCGAACCCGTTGAGGTTTTGGAAACTGCCGATATGCCACAACCCGAGCCGAAAGCTGGCGAAGTACGTATTAAAACAATTTTATCTCCAATGCATAACCATGATATATGGACTGTGCGTGGCAGTTATGGCTATAAGCCCACACTTCCCGCAATTGGTGGTAGTGAAGCTGTAGGGATAATCGACGCACTGGGTGAAGGTGTGCAAGGTGTAACAGTGGGTCAGCGTGTGGCAGTTGCTGGAGTTCATGGTAGCTGGGCCGAATATTTTATTGCGCCAGTGCAGGGTCTCGTCCCTTTAATTGATGCAATTGATGACGAAACTGCGGCTCAGTTAATTGGGATGCCAATCAGCGCATTAATGCTCTTAGACTTTATCAATCTGCCTGCAGATTCATGGCTAATTCAAAATACTGCAAATGGTGCGGTGGGTAAAACTGTGGCTATGATCGCAAAAGCGCGTGGTCAGAAGGTAATTCATCTGGTTCGTCGGCACGAAGCAGTCACTGAAATGCAAGCCTTGGGTATCAAGAATGTAGTCGCAACAGACCAGGCAGATTGGAAAAATCAGGTGAAAGCCATTCATGCTGATCAGCCTCTTATAGCCGGTGTAGACTCAATTGGTGGTCAAGCCAGTGGTGAAATGCTCGCTTTACTGAGCGATAATAGCCTATTGGTTTCATTTGGCAGTATGACAGGTGAAACCATGCAGATTTCCTCAGGAGATCTGATTTTTAAACAGGCCACTGTCAAAGGCTTTTGGGCAAGCGTCGTCAACAAGCAGTTATCTGTTGAACGCAAAAAGGCGCTAATTACAGAATTATTGACGCTTGCAGCGCAAAAAAAATTACTACTTCCTGTTGAAGGTATATTCAGCTTTGCACAAATTAAAGAAGCTGCACTGAAAGCCACTCAAGGTGCACGTCAGGGCAAAGTACTTCTTAAACCGTAATTTTTTATCCCAGATCAGCTACGAGGCTGATCTGGCGTTATTCATCAATAATAAGGATAAAGTATATGATCGGACAAATTCTGATTGTTTTGATTGCACTGCTACATCTCTATATTTTAGTTTTAGAAATATTTTTATGGGATAAGCCCTCTGGTTTAAAAGCATTTGGTAATACTCTTGAAAAAGCACGGTTGACTAAAGTCATGGCGCAAAATCAAGGCTTATATAATGGTTTCTTGGCAGCTGGCCTGCTCTGGTCATTGTATGCACCTGAGAGCTATGCACTGGCACTCGCCAATTTCTTCTTAGGCTGCGTCCTGGTTGCAGGAATATACGGTGGACTGACCGCAAGTAAGAAAATTATATATATTCAAGCACTACCTGCCCTTGTTGCCTTGATTGCAGTGAATCTTTTCTAAATTTATTAATTAATAAAAATTATTTATAAGGCAAAATGAAAATATTTAATTTTCACACACCATACTAAATTTGGTTTATATAACTTTTATTGTTTAAAGTTCTTATAAGAATAAAACCATATACTTTTTTCTATCACCTGAATACAGCACAACAAATAGTCCTTATACATCCGAAGGATGCTAACTGGCTTTCGTCCAGAGCCAAATTGGATACATACACAATATTGAAATGCCTATAATAATATTCAGATAATAGGCATAACCTAGCCAGTCTCCGGCGATACCACTTAACGTGTACAGTAGCCCACTGATTGTTGCCATAACGGCAACCTGAAAAGTGAAATCTGTACCGGCATATTGTTTTCTTGAATATTGCATTACCAGTGTGAGCATGACCACCAGTAACATGGCAGAAATCATGTCTTCAGCTGCATTAATGCAATAGATTAACCAGTGACTTACCTTATACCGCTGGTCATAACAATAAGCCAGCCAAGCGTATGCGATTAAACTTAGAACCTTGAAAAAAGAAAACAGGAATAAAGCCTGTGTACGACGCATCCATCTTAATAGCGTACCAGCCAATACTGCTCCGAAAAGTGCTGCAACAGCACCTAATATTGTAATGTAAATACCAATCTGTGAAAGGCTGAGTCCCAGATCGACCATCAGTGGTTTTAACAGCGGTCCGGATAGTCCATCTGCCACTTTAAAAGTGACTAACACGCCTAACCAGGATTTTAAAATCCGGTTATTCAGGAAATAGTTAAAATACTGTCTGATGCTTTGCTTGCAGGATATTTTTTCGTAAAAGACCGATACTTCTTTTGCGGGCTCTTTAAATAAAACAATGGGTAGCGTATTTAAAAGAACCAAAGCTGCCAGTACTAAAAATGTAGGTTGCCAGCTTAACCAGTCCAATGCCCAGAGCAAAGCTCCGCCTCCTACTATAAAGCCCAAACGTGAGCCAATGACCTGAAAAGTGTTACCCCAATGCTGTTGTTTGAGGGTAAGCAAATGAACAGCCAGTCCATCTGTAGCTACGTCTTGGGTGGCACCTGCCAGATTTAGCAGCATCAAGGCAGCAAAAAAAGTGAGTAAAAAAACGGGCTGGTCAAGTGCCTGAATCGGCAAGAATGACAGGGCAATTAATATTAAAACACTGCATAACTGTGTAGGGATAATCCAGCTACGATAATGTCCAAACCGTTGAGTACCATAACGGTCAATCCAGGGTGCCCAGAGAATTTTGATTGACCACGGCAGCATCAACAGGCCAAAGCCGCCAATATGTGCCAATGATACCCCTTGCATACGAAGAATGACAGGTAAGGCATGTGTCATAAAACCAACAGGTAGGCCTTGCGCCCAGTACAACGAAAACAGCAGCAGATAAAGATGCCGGGACATTTACTTTACTCGGTTATTCAGGAGTATTTTTGTGCTGCTCACACTGTCCATGATGCTCATTCCCATAAACCAAGCTTCAGATATTTTGCCAATGTATCAGCTGTGACATCGGATTAAGATTTAAAATACGCCACTACTTAAAAAACCAAAGCATGTTACAACATTTTCCCCGTCTTCCCAATCTGGTTCCCTCACGCGGTACAGCAGCTACTCGGCTTTTATGCCAGAAACTGTTTCTGGCACAGGGCTGGACTTTTGAGGGTAAATTTCCCAATCTGCCTAAAGCTGTTGCAGTGGTATCACCCCACACTTCCAATATTGATGGCTGGTACGGTTTTTTGGTGATTGGGGCACTGGGATTAAAAGTAAACGTGTTTGGAAAAGATAGCCTATTCAGATTCCCTTTTAAGTCTTTACTCAAATGGATAGGTATTATTCCAGTCAAGCGTAACAGTAACAATGGCCTGACTGTACAGGCAGTGGAAAAAATCCACTCTACTGACAAAATCTGGATTGCCCTCGCCCCAGAAGGCACCCGAAAACGTGCCGAGAAAATCAAAAGCGGTTTTTACTGGATTGCTTATCAGGCAGATATTCCAATAGTCATGTTTTCTTTCGACTACAAGCACAAAAAAGTTTATTGCCTAGGCGCCATGCAGCCTACAGGCAACTATGAAGCAGATCTGGAGTATATCCTGAAACAATATCAGGGGAAATTCTTTCCCAAAAAACCAGAGTGGCTGGCCCTACCCTTACAAAAACTGCTGGAAAATGCTGGCAAAAATTAAGCAAATCTGCTGTGATGGACATATCTTTTCTGATCCAAGTCACTACTAAACTAAAGATGAAATTTGCACAGCTTACTTTTGCAGGAATACTGGCACTAGCTCTTGCTGGATGTGACAAGACCGCCCAGACTCCACCGGTTACAACACAATTAAAGGCTCGTGAGCCCGTTATTGCCTTAGCACTTGGTGGTGGTGGTGCTAAAGGTTTTGCTCATATCGGTGTAATTAAAGTACTCGAATCTCACGGTATTAAACCTAAAATTGTTACAGGTACCAGTGCCGGTAGCTTTGTCGGTAGTATTTATGCCAGTGGTAAAACCCCATATCAGTTACAGCAGCTGGCACTTCAGCTTAAAGAGGCTGATATCCGTGATTTAACCCTTAATAGCCAGGGTATTATTTTAGGCCAAAAATTGCAGAACTATGTGAATAATCAGGTCAGCAATAAACCAATTGAAAAATTTCCAATCCGCTTTGCTGCAGTCGCAACACGTCTTGATAATGGTCAAAAAGCAGACTTTATTAAGGGGAATGCGGGACAGGCTGTACGGGCCTCATGCAGTATCCCGAATGTATTTGTGCCGGCAACTATTGGTAAAACCAAATATATTGATGGCGGACTGGTGAGCCCGATTCCGGTAAAAACTGCCAGGGATATGGGAGCGGACATTGTTATTGCGGTTGATATTTCAGCCAGACCAGATGCCAGCCGCCCGGTAAATATGTGGGGTTTACTGGACCAGACCATTAATATCATGGGCCAGCAAAGCATTAATGAAGAACTTGCACAGGCTAATGTGGTCATCCAACCTAAAGTCGGGCACTTAGGCGTACTTGACTTAAAAGCCAGCAATGAATCTATTTTAGAAGGCGAGAAAGCGGCGCAGCTTAAGATACGGGCTATTCAAGGTGCGATTCAGCAATTTAAGAAGTCACCTGCGGCCTTTAAGCCAGCCCCACGCCCAAAATTCTGAACAGCTGAAAATTTTTAAATTTTCATTGAGTTATTGATCTGTTACAGTGAAGACTCATCTTTTTGCTGTAACTTTAATCACCGGACAAAATTATGGAATTTGTAATTGAACCTTGGCACTGGTTTGTACTCGGCATTTTACTGATTCTGTCCGAGTTAATTCTTCCTGCCTTTGCCGCATTATGGTTTGGTATTGCTGCAATCATGGTCTGTATTTTGTTTTGGCTTTTTCCAATGATGAGCCTGACCACTCAGATCGTGATGTGGATTGTCCTGTCGATTCTATGTACCCTGCTCTGGTTCAAGTTTATCAAGCCTCTGTCTATCGATAAAACCAAGGCCGGGCTCTCAAGGGAGGCCACTATCGGCCAGATAGGCATGGTTATTCAGACCGGTATGGAACATGGCCAGATTAAAGTCCGTTTTCCCATGCCGTTACTAGGGTCGGATGAATGGAACTGCCGTACGCAAGATATTGTTCAAGTCGGTGATCGGGTACAAGTGACGGATATATCGGGAAATAACCTGGTCGTGCAGCGACACGGTTAACTGCACGTTACTATTATGAAAATATAAAGAGAAACCATCATGTCAGTCAGCACCATTATTGTTTTAGTCTTTTTACTCTTTGTAGGCGTAACTATTTTTAAAGGGGTGCGTATTGTTCCTCAAGGTTATAAGTGGATTGTTCAACGTCTGGGTAAATACCATACTACTTTGAATCCGGGTCTGAGTTTTGTAATTCCCTACGTCGATGAAGTCGCCTATAAAGTGACCACCAAAGATATTGTTCTGGATATTCCTTCACAAGAAGTGATCACCCGAGATAATGCCGTACTGCTGATGAATGCAGTAGCTTATATCAATCTGACTACACCAGAAAAAGCCGTCTATGGTATTGAAAACTATAGTTGGGCGATTCAGAATCTGGTACAGACTTCTTTACGTTCAATTGTTGGTGAAATGGATCTGGATGATGCACTTTCTTCACGTGATCATATCAAGGCCAAACTTAAAGCAGCCATTTCTGATGATATTTCAGATTGGGGTATCACTTTAAAAACTGTAGAAATCCAAGATATTCAGCCTTCTGCAACCATGCAGGCTGCAATGGAAGCGCAGGCAGCGGCTGAACGTCAGCGCCGTGCAACCGTAACGCGTGCTGATGGTGAAAAACAGGCTGCCATTTTAGAAGCTGATGGTCGTCTGGAGGCATCTCGCCGTGATGCAGAGGCACAGGTCGTATTGGCCGAAGCCTCACAAAAAGCTATTGATATGGTCACCTCAGCAGTAGGTGACAAGGAAATACCGGTAGCTTATTTGCTCGGTGAACAATATGTAAAAGCCATGCAGGATATGGCAAAATCCAACAATGCTAAAACGGTGGTTCTACCGGCTGATGTACTCAATACCATCCGCGGAATTATGGGTCGTCATAACTAATCTTGACTGATTTTATTAAAACAGGTGGCTTGCTTAATAGCCGCCTGTTCTTATTTTATTAATATTAAATAGAGTTTAATAACAAATAACGGAAGTAAAACTTGAGTCTCGGCAGAAAGACTTTGAGCAAAACACCCATAAATTACTCAATAAAAACTGCTTTAAACAGACTGATAGTTAGAAAAAATAGTTTTATGAGCGCATTTTTTATATAAAAAGGAGCTTAACATGCTCCTTTTTAATTACAGGGTTTTATTGGCCAGATCTAGCTTTTACGTGACAGTAAGAAGCGGGATATTGTATTGAGCTCTTCAGCAGCCTCTCCAAAATATTCAAGCGCACTAAAAGCCTGATCATGGAGTTGCTTGGCATAAAGCTGTGCCTGTTCAAGCCCCATCAAAGCAGGATAAGTTGACTTTTCGACCTGCTCATCTTTACCGGCCGTTTTACCCAGTACTTCTGTTTCAGACACAATATCCAGAATATCATCCTGTACCTGAAATGCCAGACCAATTGCCTGTCCATATTGGCGAAGTTGTGGAATAGCCTGATCCGTACCATTAAATATAGTCACCGCAGCCATCATGATCGCCGCCTGAATCAATGCGCCTGTCTTATTGCGGTGAATATTTTCCAGCTGGCTTTGGTCTACCTGCTTGCCTTCAGCCTGTAAATCCATCACCTGGCCACAAACCATTTTTGAGCTTGCAGTAGCCAATATCTGCATCTGTCTTAATACAACTGCCTGGTCTACCGCCACACCTTGATCAAACAGGCGGCTACCCAGAACTTCAAATGCCATTGACTGTAATATATCACCAGCCAGTAATGCAGTGTCTTCACCAAAAGCAACATGACAGGTAGGCTGACCGCGGCGCAGCAGATCATTATCCATACATGGCAAATCATCATGTGCCAGCGAATAGCAATGGATCATTTCGATCGCGACCGCAGCACGGCGCACAGCTGCAAAATTGGAGTTGGGCTGCAGGGCCGCTGTTGCATAACAGAGTGCAGGACGGACCCGTTTACCTCCGAGCATGACTGCATGATATACCGCACTTTTTAAAGGCTCTGGTAAGGAAAACGCCTCCAGCGCACTGAGCAGGTCCTGCTGGATACGTTCTTGCGCCTGTTTTAATATCTCTGCTTTAACTGCGGGTATTGCTGACACAAATAGCCTCAATATCTTCTGTTCGGTTAGACTTTTTTAACAAATTCGGATTTAAGTTTCATGGCTCCAATTCCGTCAATCTTACAATCAATATTATGATCACTATGCTCAATCAGGCGAATATTTTTAACTTTTGTACCTATTTTTACGATCTGTGAGGAACCTTTAATTTTCAGGTCTTTGATCACACTGACTGTATCCCCATCCTGAAGCAGATTACCTACCGCATCCTTAACTGTAAAAGTTTCGGTCTCTATCATGTTGGATGCTGGCCACTCGTGCGCACATTCAGGACAGATATAAAGTTCCTGGTCTTGATAGGTAAATTCAGAGTGACACTGTGGGCACGCAGGAAGTTGGTCAGTCATGAGGTTATCCTTATCAAAAGTAAGAGCATCATACTGCTTTCCGCCTGTTTTCTCTATGGCTCAGTTCGAAAGTATTATAGCACCCCCTATTTTAGGGAGAAAATCACATTGGCTCTTTATAATCAAAAGAGGAAATATAAAAAATACCAGCCTGACTTTGAAGACTGGTATTTTTTAATTTAATGTCTTTGGTTAAAAACAGTCGCCCGGTACACGAACCCAGCCTTCCATCAGCACACGGGCACTCCGGCTCATAATGGCTTTCCTGACAGTCCATGTTCCCTGCTGCTGTTCAGCTTGTGCGCCCACACGTAAGGTCCCGGAAGGATGTCCGAAACGGACGACTTCACGCTCTCCCCCACCAGCAGCGAGATTTACCACAGTGCCTGGGACTGCCGCCGCTGTTGCTATAGCAACTGCAGCAGTACCCATCATAGCATGGTGTAGTTTACCCATCGACATCGCACGGACCAGCAGGTCAATATCTTCCTGCTTGACCTGCTTTCCACTGGAGGCCATATAAGTAAGCGGGGGCGCCACAAAAGCAATTTTCGGCGTATGCTGACGGGAGGCTGCCTCAGCTATATCCTGTATCAGTCCCATTTTAAGAGCACCAAAGGCACGAATAGTTTCCAGACGTGCTAGCGCTAAAGGGTCAGTATTAATCTGTTCTTGTAACTCCGTGCCGGTATACCCTAAATCTGCTGCATTTAAAAAAATAGTGGGAATGCCTGCATTAATAAATGTAGCCTGAAAACTGCCTTCTCCAGGAACCTCGAACATATCGATGACATTGCCGGTAGGAAACATACTGCCCCCCTCACCATCATCATCGGAAGGATCTAAAAACTCAATTTGAACTTCGGCTGCCGGAAAGGTCACACCGTCCAGCTCGAAATCTCCAGTTTCCTGAACCTGCCCTTGCGTTACAGGTACATGTGCAACAATTGTTTTACCAATATTGACCTGCCAGATTTTTACGGTACATATACCATTTTCAGGAATACGATTAGCATCGACCAGTCCGTTACTAATAGCAAAAGACCCAACTGCTGCGGTCAAATTGCCACAGTTACCACTCCAGTCAACGACAGGCTGGTCAATTGAGACCTGTCCAAACAGATAGTCGACATCATGTTCTGCGCGGGTACTTTTAGACAGGATCACCGTTTTACTGGTGCTTGAGGTCGCTCCACCCATCCCATCAATCTGTTTGGTATAAGGGTCTGGACTGCCGATCACACGCAGTAAAAAATGATCACGCGCCTGACCTGCTTCGCGAGCCTTCTCAGGTAAATCATCAAGTTTAAAAAATACACCTTTACTGGTTCCGCCACGCATATAGGTAGCGGCGACTTTAATTTGTGGTACTGAACTCATTGCTGTTTTAATTCCTGTCATTCTTTATGATTATTGCTGGGCAAATGTGGGCTATCCAATCCCGGTTCATATTAAAGGTTTTTTAAACTGCTGTGCAGGCTATTCCTGTTCGAGTCTGAAACCGGCAGAATTATTTTATAGACTAGTCAGACTAAATTTAAATACTCAACCATCCCGATTCTATAAATAACAGCCTTACATCTCGCTAAGTTATTTATTTTTATTAAATTTATAAAAGAGCTTAAGATTCAGCAGCAAGCAATTAGTCTGACTAGGCTAATAAGTTGCAATACATTACAATACTTGACTTAGTCATCGTCGAGCTGAGCACTTTGAACAATAATACATCGCAACTTCAGCGTGGCTTAAAAAACCGTCATATCCAGCTTATTGCCATGGGTGGAGCTATTGGTACCGGTCTGTTTTTAGGTTCTGCGCAGGTTATACAGTCTGCTGGTCCATCCATTATTTTAGGTTATGCGATCGGTGGATTAATTGCTTTTTTAATTATGCGCCAACTAGGTGAAATGATTGTACATGAGCCGGTTGCTGGCTCTTTTAGTCATTTTGCGCATAAATACTGGGGTAACTTTCCGGGCTTCTTGGCAGGCTGGAACTACTGGATTCTTTATATTTTAGTTGCAATGACAGAGCTGACTGCTGTTGCCAAATATATCAATTACTGGTGGCCGCATATTCCTGCGTGGGCTTCGGTACTCTTCTTTTTTGTAATCATTACTTTAGTTAACTTGGGTAATGTCAAGTTTTATGGTGAATCAGAATTCTGGCTATCCATTATCAAGGTGGCAGCAGTCATTTCCATGATTGTGTTTGGCCTTTATCTGATCTTTACTGCAGATGCCAGTTCTGGTGCATCTTTTAGCAATCTGTGGAGTCATGGCGGCTTTTTCCCGAATGGTTTTGACGGCCTGTTTTATATGCTGGCTTTCCTGATGTTTGCCTTTGGCGGGATTGAACTGATCGGAATGGCAGCTGCAGAAGCAGAAAACCCGGAAAAAACTATTCCTAAGGCTATTAACCAGGTAGTTTTCCGAATTTTACTGTTTTATGTAGGTTCACTCACCATCTTACTGTCACTGGTACCATGGAACCAGCTGGAACTCGGTGGTCTGGATAAAAGTCCATTTGTAATGATTTTTAGCCAGTTAGGTATTGGCTGGGCAGCTCATCTGCTGAATTTTATTATTCTGACTGCAGCCCTGTCAGTTTATAACAGCGGCATGTACGCCAATAGCCGTATGCTGTATGGTCTGGCTCAGCAAGGTAATGCGCCAAAAATATTCTTGAAGGTTAATAAGCAAGGTGTACCGATTCCTGCTGTGCTTTTTTCTGCACTTCTGATTTTCGGTTGCGTATTACTAAACTATCTGATTCCAGAAGATGCATTAGGTCATCTGATGTATGTGGTAGTAGGAGCTTTAGTACTGAACTGGGCCATGATTACGTTAACCCACTTAAAGTTTAAAGACTATATTCAGAAAAATGGAATTTTATCCAAATTTCCGGCACTGTTTTCACCTCTGAGCAACTATATCGTTTTAGTATTTATTGCTGTTGTACTCTACATTATGTGGACACAAGGCTTTAAAGAGTCTGTGCTGATGCTACCAATCTGGGTGGTTCTGATGCTAGTGCTTTATAAAATACTTAAACCTCGTGTGTAAAGTCCATAAAATTCTATTTTGAAAAAGTTATTGTTGAGACAGTAACTTTTTCATTTATAATAAGTCTTCTTTGTGCCTTTAGCTTAACTGGATAGAGCAGTTGCCTCCTAAGCGACCGACGTGGGTTCGAGTCCCGCAGGGCACACATCCTTTTAAATCAGTATACATCTCTTTAATGATTGCAAAGTCTTTTGCATATTTTGTCTCTCCTCTTCCCTGATTTAAGTATCATTTAAGTTTCAGCTTTTACATTAAAATTCCATACAAGCTGAAAGTATCAATGCCTTTATGATATTCAGACGACTCCAGAACAAGTTTCCGCCTATTTCACTTAATATCTTCAATTTAATCCTGTCTATATGGTTTGGCGTTGCCCTGAATCTTTCTTTTTATATGAAGATGATGCAGCTCACACCTTACCAGGGAATCAAGGCATGGTTATTTTTAATGGCAACAGTCATTGTAGTGGTGAGTATCTACAACCTGATT
The DNA here is from genome assembly GCF_000620525.1 of Acinetobacter sp. UNC436CL71CviS28. NCBI lineage: Bacteria > Pseudomonadati > Pseudomonadota > Gammaproteobacteria > Moraxellales > Moraxellaceae > Acinetobacter > Acinetobacter sp. UNC436CL71CviS28. Next base: position 4,344 of record NZ_KK211147.1, on the reverse strand, counting down.
TTTCAGTTGCTGCAGTGGAAATGGAACATTCGATTCTTTGCTGTCATCTTCATTCTTTTAGGCGGTTTTTCAGCTTATTTTGTTAACAGTCTGGGCATAGGTATATCAGCTGACCAAATTCAGAATGCATTACAGACCGATCAGCACGAAGTATTGGATCTGCTCTCCTGGCAATTTGTTTTGTGGAGTCTTGGCTTTATCTTGCTGCCTTTATCATTGGTAGGCTTAGTCAAAATAAAAACTGAAGCTTTATCTAAAGTTTTTATTTCTAAAATATTCGGTGCGCTTACCTCATTGGTTCTGGCCGGCCTGATGCTATTTACCTTCTATATTGATTATGCAGCTATCTTTCGTGAACATCGTGATCTAAAAGGTATGATCAGCCCACAAAATGTAATCACATCTAGCATTTCGTATTATAAAAAGAAAGCGCCAAGACAGAATTTGCCGCTTCTTAAATATGGAGAAGATGCACATTTAATTTTACCGGTATCAGAGTCGAAAAAACCCCAGCTTATGGTTCTGGTAGTAGGTGAAACTGCCCGTGCCGAGAGCTTTGCTTTAAACGGATATACCAGAGCGACCAATCCAGAACTATCTAAACTGGATATTATAAATTTCAGTCAGGTCAGTTCTTGTGGAACAGCCACAGCAGTTTCAGTTCCCTGCATGTTTTCCGGTATGCCGCGCCAGCAGTATGATGAACAGTTGGCATCACACCGGGAAGGCTTGCTAGATATTGCCCAGCGTGCGGGCTACAAAGTAACCTGGGTAGATAATAACTCAGGCTGTAAAGGCGTCTGCAACCGCATAGAACAATATGAATTCAATAAATCCCTTAAACAGAAGTGGTGTATAGAGGGAGAATGTCATGATGAAATCTTGCCTGAGGCACTCCAGGCTTATCTGGCCAGTATTCCAGAGACCGATAAGGCACCACGCCTGATTGTTCTGCATCAGGCAGGTAGTCATGGCCCGGCTTATTTTAAGCGCTCAACAGCAGCATACCAGCCGTTCCAACCAACATGTAATACCAATGCCATTCAGGGTTGTAGTGCCGAGTCTTTAATTAATAGCTACGATAATTCAATAGTTTATACCGATCATGTGCTTGCCGAGCTTATACAAACCTTAGAAGGAAACCAACACTATCAGAGCGCGCTATGGTATTTGTCGGATCATGGTGAATCTACTGGAGAGCATGGTTTATATTTACATGGTTCGCCTTATGCCATTGCACCCAGCCAGCAAACCCATATTCCAATGTTAATGTGGTTTTCAGAGAGCTGGAAACAGCAGCACCCTGTGCAGTTCGCCTGTCTGGCCAACCAGAAACAGCAAAATCTGAGCCAGGATAATTTATTTCCTACCCTGCTCAGTCTGCTCAACATTAAGAGTGCAGTGATACAGCCACAGCATGATATGCTGCAACAATGCCATCATCTATCGGGCCTGAGGATATAAAAAATGAATAAAATCCTGATTATTGAAGATGATTTTATGATTGCCGAATCCACCATTACACTGCTGCAATATCAGCAGTTCGCAGTGCAATGGGTAAATAACGGTATTGATGGCCTAAAACTGCTTAAAACACAGGAATTTGATATTGTCCTGCTAGATCTGGGCCTCCCTCTTATGGATGGAATGCAGGTCCTCAAGCAGATCCGGCAGCAAAAACCGGCTCTTCCAGTTTTAATTATTTCTGCACGCGACCAGCTACACAACCGGGTAGATGGCTTGAATCAAGGTGCAGATGATTATCTGGTTAAGCCTTATGAATTTGATGAATTACTGGCACGTATACAGGCTCTATTACGTCGCAGCACTATAACCAGCATTCAGACCGAAACCGTACAGATACTACAACATGGCGACCTGATACTTGATCTGGAACAGCATTCTGCCCTGTTTAAAAATGAACATATTGACTTGTCCAAGCGTGAATGGGCTATCCTTATTCCCTTGATGAGTTATCCCTATAAAATTTTTTCCAGAAGCAGTCTGGAAGATAAGCTCTACGATATAGATTCTGAAATCAACAGCAATACCATTGAGGTCTATATACACCATTTACGCACCAAGCTCGGCAAAGACTTTATCCGGACTATTCGTGGTTTAGGTTACCGTCTGGGTCAGGCCTAAGCTTAAACAGCGAAGTTTTTATGTCATCAAATTACTCCTTAAAAAAACGGCTCATACTCTATATTTCATTCTTTAGTATCAGTTTAGGCTGTGTACTGGTCTTTTCAGCTTATCGTATTGCGCTTGAAGAAATTAATGAAATTCTGGATGCCCAGATGCAGAATCTGGCTGAACGTATTGCCGCCCATGGTCCAGAGCAGATCCAAAGCCAGTTTGATGAACATCAGCGCTACCATGAAGAAGATTTATTTGTAGATGTATGGGCATATACTGATCAAGATCATCAAAACCAGTCAAAGCGGCTGGTTGCACCGGTAGAAAAAGCCGGTTTTTATACACACCAGACTGCAAGTGATATCTGGCGGACTTATGTGCTCCCACTTGAGCATGACCAGATACAGGTTAGCCAGCAGCTTTCTGTCCGCCGGCATCTGGCACTAGAACTTGCGGGCAATATGTTTATTCCCTACTTGCTGTTTATGCCCTTGGTGCTCTGGGGATTAGGCTGGATCATCAGCCATAATCTTAAACCTTTAGACGAATTTAAAGAAGAAATTGCAAAGCGTGAGCCACATGAATTAGAACCGGTTCAAATATTTAAATATCCCCAAGAAATTGTACCAGTCCTTAATGAAATCAACTCTCTATTCAGCCGGATTCAGTATTCACAGCAAGAGCAGCGGCAATTTATAGCAAATGCAGCTCATGAGTTAAGAACACCGATTACTGCATTAAATTTGCAAATACAGATTCTGTTACAAGAGTTTCCTGACCATCCTGCTTTAAAGAACCTCAATAGAGGTTTAATGCGTGTCCAGCATCTGGTCAGTCAATTACTTAGCCTGGCTCAACAGGATGCAAATATTTTAGAAACTGAGCATAGTGTGCAGGTCAGAGTGAGCGATATCGCTACAAATTGTGTAGAGGAACTCATCCAGCTGGCAATACAAAAGAATATCGATCTGGGCATGGAGCAGCAGGATCCGGTGAGTATCCTGTCGGAACCCGCTATCATACACTCAATCATTTTTAATCTGATTGATAACGCCATTAAATACACGCCAGAGAATGGTGTAATTAATGTTTTCGTATATGCCAGAGAAAATGGAGCACTGATACAGATAGAAGACAGTGGACCAGGTATTGACCCTATGCTATACGAAAAGGTACTTCAGCGTTTTTACCGTGTTTATCAGCATACAGAAATTGGGAGTGGCTTAGGTCTGTCCATTGTTCATAAGGCAACCCAACGTTTAAAGGGACGGCTTAGTTTTACACACAGCCAGACATTAGGTGGCTTACAGGTCAATATATTTTTACCAGATAATATTCTTTAAAAAACCTGTAGAAAGTAGAGAGCCAGAATCTCTAGTCAGTAGTTAAAATTTGAGGAGAATACTTGAGGATAATCTGGTATATCAGAACATTTACACACCAGCAGATCCACAATGTCCATAGATTATGACTTAAAAAATGGGCACCACGCATCATCTGCGCCCAGCCCATTGCAAAACCAAGTATTAAGCCAGCCACAAGAAAGAAACAGGCCTTTTTTATATTAGATAAGCGGTAAACAAAATAGCCTGTTAATAAAGCAAAACCTGTTGAAGCATGGCCGCCTGGAAAGCAATGCCCATTTTTTGCTGAAAAATCCCAAGTAAACCCCGAAACAGAAGGGATAGTCATATTCCATGGACAAGCATATGCAGACTGCGACTTGATGAGACCAACGATACTGGTACATAACAGGGAGACCAGAAAAAAATAGCCCCACTTCATTTGATACATTTTAAGTTTTTGGCACTTAAATGAGCTTAACCAGCCCATAAAATAGCAGATATAAACAGCCATAATTATATCTTTGGTGGTGTTTCAAAAAGTATGCTGAAAAAAAGCAGGTTGGATTTTGATAAAATAGAGAAATGCGAATAACTCTAGAAATCAAGTGTCCAGCCTGCCTAAGTGACAGTATAAAGAAAAATGGCACAAAAGTAGATGGTAAGCAAAATTACCAATGTAAAATATGCAGACGTCAATTTATTGGTGATCATGCTCTCAGTTATCAAGGCTGTCACTCAGGTATCAAAACCAAAATATTACACCTCATGGTGCGAGGCAGTGGTGTCAGGGATATAGCAGAAATTGAAAGAGTAAGTATCGGTAAAGTTCTACGGACACTTAGCCAATCAAAATATCAAC